>VBDA01000300.1:3622-13851 GCA_005883655.1 Betaproteobacteria bacterium
GCCGGGCGCCGGCACTATCGGCGCCTGCGCCAGCCAATGCGCACGCCGTGGTGCCGTCTCCCTATAGCAATCCTAAAGCTTAGTACGGCGGCGGGCGCCGGGCGCCGGCACTATCGGCGCCTGCGCCAGCCAATGCGCACGCCGTGGTGCCGTCTCCCTATAGCAATCCTAAAGCTTAGTACGGCGGCGGGCGCCGGGCGCCGGCACTATCGGCGCCTGCGCCAGCCAATGCGCACGCCCTGGTGCCCTCGCCGTACAGCAATCCCAAGGTTTAGTCCGGCGGGCGCCTGGTTCCGGCGTCGTTCAGAGTAAAACCAGGTTGTCGCGGTGGATCAGTTCGCGCTCATCGACGTAGCCGAGCGTCGATTCGATTTCGGAAGATGGCTTGCCGAGAATACGCTGCGTTTCCGACACGCTGTAGTTGATCAGGCCGCGAGCGATCTCACGGCCATCGATGTCGAAACAGCCGACAATTTCGCCGCGCTCGAATCGACCCTGGCAAGCCGATACCCCGATCGGCAACAGGCTCTTGCCTTCACGAGTCAACGCCCGCACCGCGCCGGGGTCCAGCGTCAGCCTGCCTTCGACGCGGACGTGATTGGCGAGCCACTGCTTGCGTGCAGCGAGAGTCATTGCTTCGGCAATCAGCTCGGTGCCGATCACTTCGCCCGCGGCGAGCCGGGTCAGCACGTCAGGCTCGCGCCCGTCGGCGATGACCGTTGATGCGCCACTGCGCGCCGCGCGTTTTGCGGCCAGCACCTTGGTCAGCATGCCGCCCTGTCCATGTTGCGAACCCGCACCGCCGGCTATCGCCTCGAGCGCGGCGTCGCCCGCGCGCCCGCGTCGCAGCAGCGTCGCCGCCGCATCCTTGCGCGGGTCGCCGGTGTGCAGACCCTGCTGGTCGGTGAGAAGCACCAGCACGTCGGCCTCGATCAGATTGGTGACCAGCGCGCCGAGCGTATCGTTATCGCCGACCTTGATTTCGTCGGTGGTCACCGTATCGTTTTCGTTGATGATCGGTATCACCGACAGTCCGAGCAGAGTCATCAGGGTCGAACGCGCATTCAGATAGCGGCGCCGGTCGGCAAGGTCCTCATGCGTCAGAAGAATTTGGGCGGTGTGAAAGCCAAACCGCGAGAACGCGACCTCATACGCCTGCACCAGGCCCATCTGGCCAACTGCAGCGGCGGCCTGCAGCTCGTGAATTGCCGATGGGCGCGACGTCCAACCGAGACGCTGCATTCCCTCCGCGATAGCGCCGGACGATACCAGTGCGACCTGCCGCCCGGCTTTGCTCAGGATGACGATCTGCTCCGCCCAGCGCGCGACCGCGGCGTGGTCGATGCCGCGGCCGTCGTTGGTGACCAGGCTCGAGCCGACCTTGATCACCAATCGGCGCGCGCTGGCAACGATGGACTCTTCGGATGGCGAGCTCATGGTGTCATCCTGATGATGCGGACGCCATCTCCGCCGGATGTTTCTCCAGCCAATCCTGGATCGCGTATACAAGCTCGCGACAGCCCTCGCCGTTGATTGCTGCGATGGCGAACACCGGCCCGGTCCAGCGATACGGTTCGACAAATGCGGCGATGCGCTGCGCTCGCTCGTCGGGTTCGACAAGGTCGAGTTTATTCAGCACCAGCCACCGCGGTTTGTCGAAGAGTGCCGGGTCGTAGCGCTTGAGCTCATTGACGATGGCGCGCGCATCGGCCACAGGATCGCTGGTGCCGTCGAGCGGGGCGATATCGACCAGGTGCAGGAGCAGGCGGTTGCGCTGCAAATGGCGCAGGAACTGATGCCCGAGACCGGCGCCGTCGGCGGCACCGTCGATCAACCCGGGAATGTCGGCGACAACGAAGCTCCGGTTCTCGTCCACGCGCACGACGCCGAGATTCGGCGCCAAGGTCGTGAATGGATAATCGGCCACCTTAGGTCGGGCAGCGGACACGGCGCGTATCAGCGTCGACTTGCCGGCGTTGGGCATGCCTAGGAGTCCCACATCGGCAAGAACCTTGAGCTCGAGGTGCAGCATGCGCTGCACCCCTTTTTCGCCCGGTGTCGATTGCCGCGGCGCGCGATTGGTGCTCGACTTGAAATGAAGGTTGCCCAAGCCACCCTTGCCGCCTTGAGCGAGCAGCGCTTTCTGACCGTGCATGGAGAGGTCGGCGACGGACTCGCCGGTCTCTGCATCGGTGATCAGCGTCCCAACCGGCATGCGCAGCACGATATCTTCGGAGCCGCGCCCGTACTGATCGGCGCCGCGGCCTCTTTCACCAGGCTTGGCGCGGTGGATGCGAGCATAGCGATAATCGATCAGCGTATTGATGTTGCGATCGGCAATCGCCCAAATGCTGCCGCCTCGCCCGCCGTCGCCACCGTCAGGCCCGCCGCGCGGAATGTATTTTTCCCGGCGAAACGATACTGCCCCGTCGCCACCGTCGCCGGCGATCACTTCGATGTTGGCTTCGTCGATGAATTTCATGGCCGCGAGCCTGCCGTCGGGCGGCGAAACAGCACGAAGCGCTCGGTGTCGTCGCCGCGTCGGCGTCCTTCCCACACCTTTTCCCAGGCCGAATCGGGCGGGGTGTCCGATTCGTCGCGCGCTGCCTGCAGCAGCAGCGTGTTGCAACGGTTCGAAGCTTGCGAGTCGTCGCGCACGGTGATCACGTTAAGAAAATATTCGACCAATGCCCGTTGCGGCTCGCCGAGGTTATGACTGGCCAAACACGTGTCTGCCGGAAGATGGTTCGCGAGCGATTCGGCTACCGACCGGTAGCTGCGCCGTGAATCGAGGTAGGGTAGCCAGATGGTCATGTACATGCCCCAGACCAGTGTCATCCCTGCCGCCCAATTGAGCATCGCCCTGCGATTCGAGCGCCGCGCCGGTCTCACCAGGGCAAGCCAGAGCAGCGTCAGGACCGCGGATAGCAGAACCGGAAACAGGTGCCAAGGCGGCTGGTAGCCCGGCTGAGTATCCTTGAAAATCCGCGCCATCGCTTCGGGCAGCCCGTAGAGCAGCGATTCGAGCCACAGCCCCCAGACCAGAACGCCTAGCAGGCCGAAGGTCAGGATTCCGAACCAATCGAGTGCGCCGGAGTACCCACGCCTGAGCGTATCGATCTCAGCAGCGGCCAGGAGCGACATCGGCAACAATAGCGGCAGCGCAAGCGTCGCACGTGGCTCCGCGGCGGCGGAAATCAGTGCCAACACGACGACGATCATCGTCAGCGGCAGCCCCACGCCGGCTGCTGCCAAGCCTCCGCCATAACCGCGTGAGCGAACCCGCAAGGTCCATAGCGCGAGCGGCAATGCCGGCCACGCAAACCAGGGCAGATTCTTGAGATAGTAAAACGGCTCGGTCGGGGGCGAATCCCGGGTCGCGCCAAAGTAGCGTGCGACATCCTGCGTCTCCAGCCATTGCGCGAGCAAGCCGGGATCGCGCAGGTACAACGCTAGCGGCCAGGCCAGCAACAAAGGCGCTGCGACGAGCAGTGCGATGCCCAGCGTTGCCAGATACCGCCGCGTGCGCCAGGGTTCAAACAGTGGTAATAGAACCGCAGTGAGCGCAATCAGCGCCGAGGCGGCCGAACCCTTGAAAAGGAACGCGAGGCCCATGGCACCGCCCAGCAGTGCTCCCCCGCTGATCGCCCGTCGCGGCGCCAGCGCCAAGGCATAAAGGGCGATCGCGAAAGCCACCAGCAGGCCGATGTCGGGCGAGAGCTGGTGCGCTCGATCCCAGAGACCGATGCAACCGATGAAGATCAAGACCGGCAACCAGCGGAAGGCTCGGCCATAGAGCTCGCGTCCGGCGAGGGCCAGAAGCCACAGCGTCAGAGCGAGACATATGGCAATCGCAATGCGTGCGGCATCGTGCAGGGGCATGAGCCCGCCAAAAGCGGTCGCCGTGGCCGCCGCCAGCGCGTAGAAAAGCGGCGGGCGATCCGGAAGGGCTACTCCGGCCAAATGCGGCACGAGCCAGTCGCCGTGCTTGAGCATTTCCAACGTCACGCCGAAGCTGGTTGCATCGTCGGGCTTCCATGGATCGTGCCCGAAGAGCCCGAGCCCTATCCAGGCAACGCAAAGCAACACCAGGCCGCCTTGCTTGAGGGCTCGATAGGGGCCGGAGGGCGACAGCTCGGCCGGGTTGCCCGATTCGGCAATCGGATCGGCAACGGGTTCGGCAATGGGCATCGAAGTGCCGGAATGAAAAAGGCAGCCGAAGCTGCCTTTACGCGATGAATCTGATCCGGACCGTCACGCCGAAGGCACGGTCGTCTTGGAAGCGTAGCGTTGCCGGAATTTCTCGACGCGCCCTGCGGTGTCGACGATCTTCTGCTTGCCCGTGTAAAACGGATGGCACGCCGAACAAACCTCGACGTGCAGGGGCTTGTTGACGGTCGAACGGGTGGCAAACGTGTTGCCGCAGCTGCACGTTACCTGAATCTCGCTGTATTGCGGATGAATGCTGGTTTTCATCGAACACCTCACTGGCCGGCGCGCTCTCGCAGGAGCCGGATGCTTGCCCAAAAACGTGGTCCGGCGGGGACTCTGTCCTGTCCGAGACCGTAAACCGCGCGATTATGGCGCTTTTTGCAGTGCAATGCAAACAGTTGCCACAGAGGGGAAATCGGGCCGATTCGTGGATTTTCAAGGCTTTGGAAATATCCATCGCTTCAACGCCAAGCGACTGACAGGACGGCGAATCCCCAGAGAATCAGCAGCGCGCCCGCGAGGCGCGGCAGCCACCTTTGCACCGGCAGGAGCTTTTCGCTAAGCACGTACGTCGCGATGGCAATGATCCACGCCAGATTCATCATGCCGTACACGAACAAGAGTGCCATCAACATCCAGCAGCAGCCGGCACAGTATGCGCCGTGAACGATGCCCATGCGCCACGCGCCTGACGCGCCAGGGCGCCAATGGCGGAGGAGAAATTGCAGCGGCGATGCACATTGGGCAAGGCAGGCGCGCTTTGACGGCGTCCACTGATAGATACCCGCCGCGATAAGCAGCGCACCTGAGATGGATGGGCTGGCTACGCGCATTGCCGGCGACACCAAGCTGAAAGCGTGCAGGACCGACTGGGTCACGGTCGCAATTGCGCTGAATATCGTCCACGTAAAAACATAACCGGCAGCGAACACAGCGGTCAATGCATTCGGGCGCCCCTGGTGGTCGCGCATCGAGACAACCGCTCGATAGGAGCGCAAGGTCGGTAGCACCGAGGGAAGCATCATCGCGATCATCATGACGGCCCACATGACGAACACGAGCATGAAGTCGGCAGATGACCAGGATCCGGCGCCGGGCATCGCCATGTCGACGAGGTCCATGTGCCGCATCGCCCAGTCCTGATACACCAGGTACGACCAGCTGGCGACAACGAGCGCGAGCAATCCGCCGGCGAAAACGCGTCTCTGGATCCGGTCATCAGTCATGGCGTCCGGCGCTAGAATATCAGTGCGCTTGGAGGCGGCCGGATCAGCGCTCGGATTCATGTCTTTGGTCGCGGAACGGCAGCGAAGCGCCGGGGTCGACCGGGCTTCGGAACTCAAACGAGCGGGACACGATTTGGATCCAGCGAACGGATGCAAAAATGCTGCCGACTAGACGCGCAATGCGCGCGCGTTAACCTCTGCGCATGGAGTCGAAGAATTCGGCATTGTTCTTGGTCTGCTTAGACCTTTTGCAGCACGTCCTGCTTGAGCAGCAACTCTTCCTTGCGCGTGCCCGAGCGGTTGACGTTGATGGCCGGATAGGTGCGCTTCTCGGCCATCCGCCGGTCGAGGTGGATTTCCATGTTGCCGGTGCCCTTGAATTCCTCGTAGATCACATCGTCCATGCGCGAGCCGGTATCGATCAGCGCCGTCGCAATGATGGTCAGCGAGCCGCCTTCCTCGATGTTGCGGGCTGCGCCGAAGAAGCGCTTCGGCCGTTGCAATGCGTTGGCGTCGACGCCGCCGGTGAGCACTTTGCCCGAGGCGGGCACGACGGTGTTGTAGGCGCGCGCCAGCCGGGTAATCGAATCAAGCAGAATGACCACGTCCTTTTTGTGCTCGACCAGCCGCTTGGCTTTTTCGATCACCATCTCGGCGACCTGCACGTGGCGGGTGGCGGGCTCGTCGAAGGTCGACGACACGACTTCGCCGCGGACCGAGCGCTGCATTTCGGTGACTTCCTCGGGACGCTCATCGATCAGCAGCACGATTAGCACCACGTCCGGATAGTTCGCTGCAATCGAATGCGCGACGTGCTGCAGCATCACTGTCTTGCCGGATTTAGGCGAGGAAACCAGCAATCCGCGCTGACCTTTGCCGATGGGCGCGACGATGTCGATGATGCGGCCGGTGATATTTTCCTCGGCCTTGATGTCGCGTTCCAGGATCAAAGGCTCGTCGGGAAAAAGCGGCGTGAGATTTTCGAAAAGGATCTTGCTCTTCGCGTTTTCGGGGGCTTCTCCGTTGACCTTGTCGACCTTGACGAGGGCGAAGTAACGCTCGCCGTCCTTGGGTGTCCGGATCTCGCCTTCGATGGTGTCGCCGGTGTGAAGGTTGAAGCGGCGGATCTGCGATGGCGAAATGTAGATGTCGTCGGTCCCCGCCAAGTAGCTGGTGTCGGGAGAGCGGAGAAACCCGAATCCATCGGGCAGCACCTCGAGCGTTCCATCGCCGAAGATGCTTTCGCCTTTTTTCGCCTGGTTCTTGAGCAGTGCGAAAATGAGGTCGTGCTTGCGCAAACGGTTCGCGCCGTCGATCTCGTTGGTGTTGGCGATTTCGACGAGTTCGGTAACAGGCTTGGACTTGAGGTCGGACAGATGCATAGGTGGACGGGGGGCGGGGAGAAGCGGGTGCAGCCCTTTTTGGCCGCTTGAATCGCTCTGGGAGGTTGGCGCCGGGAAACACTTAAGCGGCGCTGATGGGACGTCACGCGCGCCGTGGGCGCCGCGGGACGCAATTCAATGAGTTAGGAGCCTAACGGGTTCACAGGTGGCTGTCAATAAACGCCGTCAACTGCGATTTGGACAGGGCGCCGACCTTTTGTGCCGCGACCTGTCCGGCCTTGAACAGGATCAACGTAGGAATGCCGCGAATGCCGTACTTGGCGGGGGCGGCTGGGTTGGAGTCGATATCGATCTTGGCTACCGTAAGCCGGCCCGCGTAATCCTTGGCCACGTCTTCGAGGATGGGAGCGATCATCTTGCAGGGCCCGCACCATTCGGCCCAGTAATCGACGAGTACCGGCGTGCCGGCCTTCAGCACATCGCTGTCAAAGGTGGCGTCGGTGACGTGCTTGATATTCTCGCTCATGGGTCCTCGCTGAAGGAGGTGCGCCGCCCCGCGGACCAAACGACCGAAAGAGGCTACGCGAAGTACGTTAGCGGAAAGATACCCGCGGTGCAAGCGGCGCAAAGCGGCGGACCGGGAGGCGGGGCTAGGGCGATCTATCGATGGGCTCGATCGCAATTTGCTAAAATCGTCATTTGGCACCAGCAAGGGATTCCGGGCAATGACCTATGTTGTCACCGAGAGTTGCATCCGTTGCAAGTATACCGACTGCGTCGATGTCTGCCCGGTCGACTGCTTTCGGGAGGGTCCCAACTTTCTGGTCATCGATCCGGACGAATGCATCGATTGCACGCTCTGCGTTGCCGAGTGCCCGGTCGAAGCGATTTTCGCGGAGGACGACGTTCCCGATGATCAAAAGCCATTCACGAGTCTGAACGCGGAGCTCGCAAAACTCTGGAAGCCGATCATCGAACGCAAGCCGGCACCGCCCGACGCGGACGAATGGAAGTCGGTGAAGGACAAACGCGACCTCCTCGAGCGATAAGCCGTTTGCGCGTTTGACCGCGCTCGCGGCGAGCCCGTAAAATATCCAGGCTTGCTTCCCTTCTGCCGCGGCAGCGTCAAGAAAGTCCCGGAACATGACTCCCGCGATGTTTTGCCGTCGGGCCGCCGCTGCCCTTGCGTTTCCCGCGCTTGCCTGGGCGCAAGGAACCCCGTCAGCGGGCGACGCGGCAGCCGGCTCGCAGAAGACACAGATGTGCGTCGGCTGCCACGGCATTCCCGGCTGGCGGACGGCGTTTCCCGAAGTTTACAAGGTGCCCAAGCTCGGCGGCCAGCACGAGGCGTACCTCGCCAAAGCGTTGCAGCAATACCGAAGCGGGGCGCGCAGCCATCCCTCGATGCGCGCCATCGCGACTTCGCTGTCGGACAAGGATATTGCCGATCTCGCGGCCTATTACGCCGGCGCCACGGCCAAGACCGCCAGCAAATGAGACCGATGATGAGCGCCGTTTCGCAATCGCTGCTCGCCCTGGGCGCACTCTGTTCGGCCGTCCTTTGCGATGCCGCCGACCCCAATGCCGCGCTGCCGCGTATCAAGGAGGTTTGCCAGGCTTGCCACGGCATGGACGGCAACAGTCAGCTTGCCGACAATCCAAAGCTGGGCGGGCAGTATCCGGATTACCTGGCCAAGGCGCTGCGTGATTACCAGTCCGGCTTGCGCAAGAATCCGGTCATGGCCGCATTCGTCGACAAGCTGTCGAGGCAGGAAATTGAAAACCTCGCCGCGTATTACTCATCCCAGCCGGCGGCGCTCGTCACCAAACATTGACTCTCTACTAGAGCGCCAAGGAAGTGGCGAGAGAAGGCGCGTTGGCGTCTTTTTTATTTCTTGCTGCCGCCCGCACCTACGGAAGTAGTGTCAAACGACGTTGCGGCTTCGACGGCGGAGCGATCGTCTTGTGACGGAATTCGCAGAGGTCGACGATGACGCATTCCCAGCAGCGGGGCAGCCGCGCTTGACAGATGTAGCGCCCGTGCAGAATCAGCCAGTGATGCGCGTCATGCCGGAATTCGTCTGGCGTGAACTTGACCAGCTTGCGCTCGACCTCTTCCGGTGTCTTGCCCGGCGCCAGACCGGTGCGATTGGCGACGCGAAAGATATGGGTGTCGACAGCGATGGTGGGATGACCGAAGGCGACGTTCAAGACGACGTTTGCGGTCTTGCGGCCGACGCCAGGCAGCCTGGTGAGGGCGTCATGGTCGGAAGGCACATTGCCTGCGTGCTCGGCAATCAATTGCCGCGACAGCGCGACGACATTCTTGGCCTTGGTGCGAAACAGTCCGATGGTTTGAATATATGGAATGAGCCGCGCCTCACCGAGCTTGACCATAGCCTTCGGTGTGTTTGCCACGCGAAAAAGTTTGGCAGTTGCGAGGTTTACGCTTTTGTCGGTCGCCTGTGCCGAAAGCACGACTGCAACCAATAACTCGAATGGAGTTCCGTATTCTAGCTCGCTGCGCGGATTCGGATTCTGATGCCGCAGCCGGGTGTAGATTTCCAAACGCTTTGCCGCGTTCACAGAACGCCTCCAGGGCAGCGCAGTCGTTCGAGCCGGACACTTTCGCTGGCCCGAGGCGAGGGATGGGCAGCTAGCGCCGGGTAAGCCTTGGAAAACCAGGGCGTAAAAGCCATTTCAAAGCGAAGCGAAGGCTGCGCCAAGGATTCACACGCCCGGGCCTGAACGGGCCGTACGTCGCGCACGGGCGCGCGTCAATGCGGCATCGACCGCGGCCCGCCGGCGTTGCCGCGCCAAGTCGACCGCCGCAGTCGCCTGCTCGCGCTTGCGTGAAGCGGTCGCGAGGCGGGCGTTGCGCGCCGAAAAGTGCTGACGAGCACGGTCGGCGTCGGCGGTGCTCCATGGCCGTGCCGCAGGCAGCATCGCGATGCAGTCGACCGGGCAGGGAGGCAGGCACAGCTCGCATCCGGTGCAGCGATCGGCAATGACGGTGTGCATCAACTTCGCTGCGCCGACGATTGCATCGGTCGGACATGCCTGTATACAAAGCGTGCATCCGATACAGGTCGCCTCATCGACGCGAGCGATGGCTAGTGGTGTCGTAACGCCACAGCTGGGGTCGATCGCCAGCGCGGGACAGCCGAGCAAGTCCGCGAGCGCTGCGACCGTGGCGTCTCCGCCAGGAGGGCAGCAATTGATCGGCGCCTGGCCGGCGGCTACGGCTTCAGCGTAGGCGCGGCAGCTGTCGTAGCGGCAGCGGCGGCATTGCGTCTGCGGCAGCAACGCATCGATCGCGTCGGCGGTGACGGTGGCGAGGCCAAACGGAGCGCTGGGCATGGCGTTATTCTACCGTCGGGCGGCACCTTCGTTTGCCCCGCTCGATGCGGCCGATAGGCCAGCTTGCTGTAGCGGCGCTCCTGCGCGG
>VBDA01000301.1 GCA_005883655.1 Betaproteobacteria bacterium
GGTTGGTATTTTTCACGATTCAACGGACGGCACCGCGCCGGCGCGGCAGCGTCTCGCAACCTTGCATGGCCCGGCGTATTTCGGGGAGATGGGTTTGCTTACCGGGCAGCCGCGCGCGGCCACCGTTGCCGCGGAGTCGGACGTCTTGTGTTACCGCCTCGGCAAGCCGGGTTTCGAGGCGATCCTGCGCTCGCGGCCCGAGCTAGCCCAGGCCCTGTCGCAGACGGTCGTCGCCAGACAAGCCGCCAACGATGCGACGCTGGCATCGCTGTCGGCGGAAGCGCGGTCGCGTGCGACAGGCACCCGCGCCAATGACCTGGTGCGGCGAATCCAGGAATTTTTCGGTTTGTAGGTCCGGATGTTCCAGTGCCGTCGCGGGCCGAGGTATCGAGCCTGCTAGGCGGCCGCGAGCAGATCGTCTCGCTTGAGCAAAAACATGCTGTCTTCGCTCTCGGCGGTCGCGAGCCAGGTAAAGGGCAGGCGCGGGAATGCTTCTTCCGCAGCCTGACGATTGCGGCCGACTTCGACTACCAGCACGCCATCGGGATTGAGGAATCGTGCCGAATTGGCAACGATGATGCGCACGGCGTCGAGACCGTCGTCGCCGCCGGCAAGCGCGATTTGCGGTTCGTGTGAATATTCGGGCGGCAGCTCCTCCATCGCCATGGCGGTCACGTACGGCGGATTGCTGATGATCAGCGGATAGGTCTTTTCGGTCAGGTTCGACAGCAGGTCGGAGCGGATAAGGTTGATCCTGTCCTGCAATCCGTGCTCGGCGACGTTGCGCTGGGCGACCGCGAGCGCGTCCGATGAAATATCGGAGGCGTCGACGTCGGCGTTGGGGTAGTAATGCGCGAGCAGAATCGCAAGGCACCCCGAGCCGGTGCAAAGGTCGAGCGCGCTTTCGACGCTTAGGGGATTGGGAATCCAAGGCTCCAATCCGTCGGGCAGAAGCTCGGCGATATACGAGCGCGGAATGACGACGCGCTCGTCGACATAGAAACGAAATTCCCCCAACCACGCTTCGTGTGTGAGGTAGGCGGCGGGAACTCGATCATTCACACGGCGCTCGATGACCTGCAGCAACTCGCCGCGCTCGACGTGGGTAAGATGGGCGTCGAGAAACGGCTCGAGGCGGTCGAGCGGAAGATGCAGCGTATGCAAAATGATATACGCTGCTTCGTCGTACGCGCTTGCCATGCCGTGACCGAAACAGAGACCACCAGCGACGAAGCGTGAAACGGCGTAGCGAAACCAGTCGCGCACGGTCTCGAGATCCTGGATCAGGGTGGTCATCGGTGTACGGAGTGATTGGGAGCGACCGCAGCGTCAAGCCAGAAGCCTTTGCAGTATGCCACGATAGAGCGCCGACAGCGGCTCGAGGTCCGACACGGCAACGCGCTCGTTGAGCTTGTGGATGGTGGCGTTCACCGGGCCCAACTCGACCACCTCGCGACAGATGTCGGCGATGAATCGCCCGTCGGACGTGCCACCCGTGCAGGAGAGCTCAGGGGTCACGCCGCACACGTCGCGCACCGTATCCGCGACCACTTCGACCAGCCGGCCGCGCGGCGTCAGAAACGGCTTGCCATGACCCGTCCATTTGAGCTCGTAGTCCAGCGCGTGGCGGTCGAGCACCGCCTTCATCCGCTGCTCGAGGCTTTCGCGCGTGCTCGACGTCGCATAGCGAAAGTTGAATTGCAGCTCCAGCGTTCCTGGAATGACGTTGGTGGCGCCTGTTCCGGCATACACGTTCGACGCCTGCCAGCTCGTGGGCGGAAAATACTCGTTGCCGCGGTCCCAGTGCATCGCGGCCAGCTCGGCGATGGCAGGTGCGACAAGATGGATCGGATTCTTCGCCAGGTGAGGATAGGCGATGTGGCCCTGCACGCCACGGACGACGAGCGTTCCGGAAAGCGTGCCGCGGCGGCCGTTCTTGATCATGTCGCCCAGTCGATCGACCGACGAAGGTTCGCCGACAATGCAGTAGTCGAGCGCTTCGCCCGCGGCGCGAAGTTTGTCGACGACACGCACCGTGCCGTCGATCGCCGGACCTTCCTCGTCGGAAGTGATGAGCAGCGCAATCGATCCGCGATGGCTGGCGTGCAGGGCGGCGAATCCTTCGATCGAAACGATGAACGCAGCCAGCGAAGACTTCATGTCGGCGGCACCGCGCCCGTAGAGAAACCCGTCGCGCACCGTCGGCACGAACGGATCCGAATGCCACGCCTCCAGCGGACCGGCAGGCACCACGTCGGTGTGTCCTGCGAAGCAGATCAGGGGACGAGCGTCGCCGAGCCGTGCCCAGAGATTGCTGACGCCATTGGCGGACGTCGTCTCGCAATGAAATCCAAGCGGCCTGAGACGCGCTTCCAGAATATCCTGGCAACCCGCGTCGTGCGGCGTGCCCGAGCGGCGCGCGATCAGCTCGCGCGCGAGGTCAAGCGTCGGCGAGCTGGACAATGAGGGCAATGAGGGACAACGAGGCGCTCGTCATGCCAGGCAGGCGCGCCAGCTTGGTGGCCGTTACGGACGATTGAGGAATTCGGGATCTATTTCCAGCTTGACGAAATCACCGGAAATGCGGCGGTCGGCTTCTGCCTGTCCCACTTCGGGGCTGACCTCCTGAGTAGTCGGCGAATTCTGATTGACCAGCCACGCCAGGTTGGTCGGCGAATCGGCGGCCGACAGCGCCTCGTCGTAGGAGACCACGCCGTCAAGGTAGAGCCGGCAAAGCGCCTGCTCGAAGGTCTGCGAGCCCGGATACAGGCTCTGCTCCATCGCTTCCTTCATCTGGGTGATTTCGCCGTTCTTGATCAGATCGGCGATAAGCGAAGTATTGAGCAGAATTTCCACCGCCGGCTGCTGCTCGCCTTCCTTGTTGCGCACCAGCCGCTGCGAAATAATCGCCCGCAACCCGATCGACAGGTCGGACAACAGACCCGACCGCGCGTCGTACGGAAACATGTTGATGATCCGCGACAGAGCGTGATAGCTGTTGTTTGCGTGCAAGGTAGAAAGACATAAGTGACCGGTCAAGGTGTTTAGCAGCGCCTGTTGCATGGTTTCGCGGTCGCGTATTTCGCCGATCATGATGAGGTCCGGCGCCTCCCGCAGCGCATTGGGCAGGGCGTTGTTATAGCCCTGCGTGTCGACGCCGATTTCGCGCTGGTTCACGATCGACTTTTTGTGCTCGAAGAGGTATTCGATCGGGTCTTCGAGGGTCAGAATATGGCCCGACCGGTTGTTGTTGCGATAATCGATCATCGCCGCCAGCGTGGTCGACTTGCCGGAGCCGGTCGCGCCGGCCACCAGCACCAGACCGCGCTTTTCCATGACCAGATTCAGCAGCACCGAAGGCAGCTTCAAGTCCTCGAAGGGCGGCACCCGGCTACGGACGTAACGGATCACCAGCGAGATCGTGCCGCGCTGCCTGAAAATGTTGATCCGGAAGTTGCCGACATTACTGTCGAGATAGGAAAGGTTCATTTCCATCTCGTTTTCGAATTCGCGCGCCTGATCCTTGGTCATCAGCTCATAGGCGATCCGGCGGACGGTTTCTACGTCCATAGGCTGGGTGGCGACCGGGGAGACCACGCCGTTGATTTTGATGTTGATCGGCGCGCCGCAGGAGATAAACAGGTCGGAGGCCTGTTTGTCTGCCATCATCTTGAACAATCGGTCGAGGTACATATCGGTGTCCCGTGCAAAAAGTGAGGTCCGGCCGCAGGCCGGCTAGGGGGCCCGTGGAGGTCTTGCCAATGTCATGAATTGACAAGAATAACCAAGGTCGCGCAAAGTAACAACTGGCGGGTTCTTTTGGACCGCCCCTGTTCGCCTTCCACCGGCCGCGCGGCCCGTGGCCGGCGAGCGCTACGATTTGCCTTTCGACCGCCGAATTCCATGCTTGCCATCATTGGTGGGAGCGGGCTTACCCGCCTGTCCACGCTCGCCGTCGCCCGTCGCGAAGTCATCCGCACGCCCTATGGAGAGCCCTCCTCGGCGCTGGTCTTCGGGCAGATCGGCGGGCGCGACGTGGTCTTTCTCGCGCGCCATGGACAGGGGCACACGATTCCGCCCCACCGGGTGAACTACCGGGCCAATCTTTGGGCCTTGAAGAAATGCGGGGTCGCTTCCATCTTGGCGGTAGCTTCGGTCGGCGCCGTTGGCGGCGAGTATGCGGTCGGCGACCTCGTGCTCCCGCATCAGTTGATCGACTACACCACCGGCAGGGAGAACACTTTTTTCGACGGCGGCGACCGCGAAGTCGTCCATGTTGACTTCACGCACCCTTACACCGCGCAATTGCGGCAGCGATGTCTCGCGGCAGCGCGTTCGGCCGGCATTCCCGTGCACGACGCCGGAGTTTATGCGGCGGTCTCCGGTCCAAGGCTGGAAACTGCGGCCGAGATCGATCGACTCGGCCGCGATGGCGCAACCATGGTCGGCATGACCGGGATGCCGGAGGCCGCTCTTGCCCGCGAGCTGGGCGTTGCTTATGTGACGATCGCCGTCGTCGTCAATCATGCGGCCGGACGCGGCGACAGCGCGCTGGCAGTATCGGTGGAAGGCATCGTCGCGGTGCTCGAGACAGCCATGGTGAAGGTCCGCTCGTTGATCGATCAGGTGGTGAAGGAGGCGCCGTGATTCGGCCGATTCTTCTCATGGGTGATCCGCGCCTCTTCGAGCGCTCGCGACCGGTCGAGCGTTTGGGGACTGGGGAGCTCCTGGCGTTGCTCGGCGACTTGCATGAAACGATGGTCGACGCCAAGGGCGCCGGCCTTGCCGCGCCGCAGAT
>VBDA01000302.1 GCA_005883655.1 Betaproteobacteria bacterium
GCACCAGCGTCAATCCCTCAGGCGTGATCGTCAGGACATAGGGATCTCCGCCGATCGCCAGCGCTCGTTTGAGCGGCCCCTCGAGTTTGGTCGTCATGTCGCCTTCGTCCTGGTTTTGGTCGCAGCCCGATGCATCATACGATGGCTGCTTTGCTCACGAATGAGCCTGCGCAAGCGCCTGCTCCAGATCGGCGATCAGCTCATCCCTCTCCTCGAGTCCCACGGAGAGACGAAGCAAATCGGCGGGCACCGGCGTACCGGCGCCTTCGATGCTGGCCCGATGTTCGATCAGGCTTTCGACACCGCCGAGAGAAGTCGCCCGTTTCCACAATTGAACCCTTGCGGCAGTCGCAATGGCTGCCTCCTCTCCGGTAGCAGAGCCGTTTTTTGCGCGCACCCGGATCGATAGCATCCCGCCGAATCCGCCATGCATCTGCCGCGCAGCGATCGCGTGACCCGGAAATGACGGCAACCCCGGATAGAGCACTTCGTCGACAAAGCTATTTTGCGCCAGGCGCTCGGCGATGCCTTGCGCGCTGTCGCATGCGGCACGAACGCGCGGAAACAGGGTGCGCATGCCGCGCATGAGCAGCCACGCCTCGAAGGGTCCGAGCACACCGCCTATTTGCGCGCGTATGGATTTGATGCGCGCCCACAGCGGCGAATCCTCGCGCGTGCTGAGCGTTCCGGCAATGACATCAGAATGCCCGTTGAGGTATTTCGTTGCCGAATGCATCACGATGTCGGCGCCCAACTCGAACGGGCGCGTCAGAACAGGTGTCGCGACGGTCGAATCCACGGCGACCATGGAACCAGCCGCATGCGCAATCTCACACGTCAGGGCGATGTCGGTGATCGTCCATAGCGGGTTCGCCGGCGTTTCGATCCAGACCAGCTTGGTCTTGCCCGACTGAACCGCATTGCGGACCTCGTCTGGGATGCTCATGTCGATAAACTGCACGCGAAGTCCCCACTGGGTGGCAAAGTGCGTCAACCAGTTGCGAAGCGACCAGTACATCACTCTAGGGGCGAGCACGTGGTCTCCCGGCGCGAGCGCCTGGAACAGCGCGGTGGCAGCCGCCATGCCGGATGCGAACAGCAAAGAGGCGTGACCGCCTTCGAGCGCGGTCAGCACCGCCTCGGCCTGATCGAAGGTCGGATTCTGATCGCGCGAATAGGTGTGGCCTGCGCGGTACTGGTTGTCCGGATCGCGTATGAACGTGGTCGAGGTATGAATGGGCGGCGCGAGCGCGCGCGTGTGGTCGTCCACCCATCCGAGTCCCTGGGCAGCAATGCTGGCGGGCTTCATGGGTCCTTCTTCAACGCAGCCAGCGGCCCGTGATCCGATCATAGTCGCCGGTAGCTTTGGCCAGATGGAGCCATTGGTCCATCCACGCTTTGAACTCGGCGTCGCCGCGTGGCAAGAGCCACGCCATCTCGCCGTACTGCAATGGCTTGTCGGGATTTACCGCGCACAGCCCGGGCCGCGCTTTCTGCTGGACGATCGTTTCGACCGATTCCGAAATCATCACGTCGGCGTTGCCCTTTAGGATCTCGTCGAAAATAGTCGTGTTATCGTTGAAGATAACGATCTTGGCCTGCTTGAAGTTCGCGCGCGCAAAACGCTCGTTGCTTCCGCCCGGATTCTCGATCACGGTCACGCCCGGCTTGTCGATGTCAACGACCGATTGAAACTTGGCGACGTTCTCGCATTTGGTGATAGGTGCCTTGCCGTTGACCATGTAGGCCGACGAAAAGAATGCGCTCTTCTGGCGGTCGAGCGTTACCGAGATGCCGCCCACGGCGACGTCGCATTTATCGACAAAATCCTTCATCAAGGTAGGCCACGCCGATTTCACGAACTCGGCTTCGGCGCCCAGCGCCTTGGCCGCTGCCTGTATCAGATCCACATCGAGACCTTCGAAGCCGCCATCGGGCCTCTGCAGGCTGAATGGCTTGTAATCGCCAGGTGTGCAGACGCGGAGCTTACCGGTTTTTTGCACCGTGTCCAGGCGCGAGGCCGGCGCCTCCTGCGCAAGCGCGGACGATGCGGTGATCAACGATAACGCGACCAATAAATACCTGACGGACATGACAATTCCTTCGGCGTGCGGACCCTGTCGATGGGCTCCCGTGGGAAGCAAATTCTACCGCAGCATGGGCGTCTGATCAGTTCGATTCGCAACGCCACCATCGGCGTCGGACGGGAGAACGCATCCGGGCTCGTGCGGTCTGAAGGGCGATACGATATTCTTCCACCCATCGGACCCTATCACCTGTGCTGACGCTTTTCGCCAAATACAAGCGGTGCTCGCTCGCCTTCCTCGCTGCCACAGCGGTAATCACCGCTAGCTCACCACCGAGAGCCGATTCGACCTTTGAAGTACCGCCATTGGCGCTGCCCGGTCCGTTCCCGGTGGCATGCAGCAACGTGGTGCAGGACTTCACTCGCGTAGGCTCGGGCGAAAGCGCGAGCGACTACTGGGAGGGTATTCCCCGCTCAAGCGGCGGTTCGCGCTATGTAACCGATCTCCTGGCCGACCCTGCCAACACGCTATCGGTTGCCGTCACCGCGCCGTCCGACAGCAGTCTCTTCGGCTCCTTCGCGGGCCGCACCGTTCCCTACGTCATCGTGGTCTGCTATCCGACGACCGGTACCAATCCGCGTCCCGATTATGTGCTGCCTGAGGGCAAGGCGGTCCCCCACATGCAGCGCGGCAGCGAAGCTCCGCTGCTCGCCGATGCGACGACACGCTATCCCCTGCTTCTCTTCTCGCACGGCTACGGCGGCAGCCCGATCTCCGGCGATTACATCGATGTGCTGCTGGTCCTGGCCAGCTTCGGCTACGTCGTTGCCGCACCCTTTCATGGCGACCCGCGCTTTTCCGAGCTGCGTGTCGACGGCATTATCGATTATTTTTACCTTCTTACGCATCTGCAGGATTTCACGGCGATGCAGGCGTTGCGGCCGCTTTCAATGTCGGCGACCATCGATTTGCTGCTCTCGGATCCTCAGTGGTCAGCGCACCTCGATGCCGCAAAGATCGGCGGCTTCGGTGCAAGCCAGGGTGGAGAGACGCTTCTCTTGATGGCTGGCGCCGGCCTCACCAAGTCCATCGGTCTATCCTGGTCGCAGGTGGAAAACGACTCTCGGCTCAGGGCGGCCGTCGGCTACGTCCCCTATTTTGGACAGGTTCTGTTCCCCGCCTTCGGTCGAGATCAGCACGGCTTGGACGGCGTGGCACTACCCTTCCTCGCCATCAGCGGCACGGCGGATACCACCGCCCCGATCGCGCTAACGGCGCAGGGCATCTCCCGCCTCTCCGGCCCGCGCGAACTCGTTGCGCTGACCGGCGTCGATCACCATTTCGACGTCGCGTCGACCAACGACATCTTTACCTGGACCCTGACTTTTCTGGACGCGCACGTTCGTGGCGACCCGGCCGCGCTGGACCGGATTCGTCGGATGACCAATGTGGCCGGCGGCGGTGACGACCGCATCGTCATACCGTATACCGCGCCGGAACCGAATAATTTTGGTGGTCTTTGGTGGAACGCGCCTGCCGGCTCGGAATCGGGCTGGGGTATCAACTTCGCGCATCAGGGCGACGTGATCTTCGCCTCCTGGTTCACCTACGACCTCAATGGCAAAGGCTGGTGGCTGGTGATGACGGCACCCAACACCAGCGGCAACACCTTCACCGGCATCTTGTATCAGGTCACCGGGCCGGCATTCGACGCGGTGCCGTTCGATCCTGCGCAAGTGATCGGCATCCCGGTGGGAACGGGAACGCTCAACTTCAGCGACGCCGCGAACGGGACTTTCGCGTACACCGTCAACGGCATCTCGCAGACCAAATCCATCACCCGTGAGGTGTTCGGGCCGCCACCGCATTGCACCTTCGGCGCGCTGGATCCGGCGCTTGCGACCAACTACCAGGATCTATGGTGGAACGCGCCGGGCGGCTCTGAATCGGGCTGGGGCATCAACCTGGCGCATGAAGGCGATACCATCTTCGCCACCTGGTTCACCTACGATCACGATCGCACGCCGATGTGGCTGGTGACGACCGCAACGAGGACGGTGCCCGGGACCTACGTCGGGACGCTGTATCGAACCACGGGACCGCCGTTCAACGCGGTACCGTTCAATCCGGCAGCGGTGGCTGGGACTGCGGTGGGCACCGCGAGCTTCGCTTTCGCGAACGGCAACAGCGCGACCTTTGCCTATACCGTCAACGGCGTATCGCAGATGAAGACGATCACCCGCGAAATCTTTCGCGCGCCGGGAACGGTGTGCCAATAGCGACCGTTGCCCCGCCTATTGTCCTGTCGCTACCTTGCCAGAAGCATTGCGCCGAGAGCCGCGCCGATGGCCGCGACTCCGATCGCGAGGAGATCATGGCTGCTTTCGTTTTCGTCGCTCGGTCCCTGATCGAGGAATGCGTCCAGCTGCGCGTTGCTGAGCGCAATGCGGGTCTGCTCCTGGGTTGCGGGTGAAATAGAGGCCTGCTGCCCGATCGTCAGTTCGTGCACCGCCTTGGCGACGCCGTCGGGATCGATGAGGGCGATGGGCGCGCCGCAATGCGTGCATGCCGTGTCCTCGGACAAGTCGATCGGACCCCCGCACTGGGAACAGGAGATCTGGCGCACCGTCTCACGCAGTTTGTTGAGCTCCGCCAGCGTCGGGCTGCGAATAAAATTTTTCTCGCGCAGAAACATATTGAAGGTGAAGAGCTGGCCGTGATCGTTGGCGCAACGCCAATACGTGAACCGGGTGCTCCGCTGTAAATCGTAGGTCAACGCCAGCGTGTCCGAGCAGCGCGGGCAACGATAGGTGGAAGCCAGCGGCGTTCGCGCCGCTCCTGCGGCGGTACCTATGTACTGGAACAAGCCGAGCACGGCTCGCGGCGTGAGGCTGATGCTTCCTGACCGATCGAACCAAAGCAGCTTGCAAGGGGCGCAGCTGCCGACTCCGAGCCTTCCCACCCCGCTGTAGGTTTCGACTGCCTGATCGGTCATTTCGACGTGGCAATTCGGGCAGGAAATCACGCGGCTATTCTAGACGACATCCGTGCGCCACACCGATAATGCGGCTCTGAAGCAGGGTTACACCGCACGCAAAGCGCCGCCGCTAAAATCGTGCGACACTGAACGAGTGCAGCGGCAGATCCTCGTCCAAACTGGAATGCATCTCATGCAGGCCAAGCCTCGCGGCGACAGACCAGGCACCGGTTGTCGCTGGACGCATGCCGTGATTATCGCGATCGCCACCATCGCCGTCGCCGGTTGCACCTCCATGGCGGTACGCACCGCCGCCGACTACGATCCGGGCAGCGCGGCTGCTGAAAAGCTCGCGAAGGATGCCGATGCATGCGCGAGGCAGGCGGAGGCGCACCAGAAGGTATACGGCCTGGGACCCTACGATCCGACC
>VBDA01000303.1:0-384 GCA_005883655.1 Betaproteobacteria bacterium
ATCTCCTCCGGATGCACCACCTTCTTCCGCTTGCCGTTCTTCACCGGCGCTTCCGCCGCCTCCTCCAACAACGCCCCGTACAGCGATTGGTTCGCCGTACCCCTCAACCACGCCTTCGATTCACCCCAAGCCATGATTCGACCTCCTCATTGAGACCTGTCCCTCCACAACTCACGCGGTTCTTTCAGTCGCCGTGATTGAAATTATCTTCCTTGACTCGCGCCTTGAACCCGGCGCCTTCCGGTGTTGGCACGGTAGGACGCGGTTCGATCAGTTTCTGAAACAGCATGTTCATGAACATGTACATCGGCTTGGTCTTGATCACCAAAGCGCGCGCCGGCTGCAACGGATCGGCGTTGAAATGCTGATGAACGCAGTTGTTGT
>VBDA01000303.1:498-5719 GCA_005883655.1 Betaproteobacteria bacterium
AGATGAATATGTAGCGTCTGCGTGACGCCGTCCTTGGGCTCGACGTAGTGCCTGCTAAAGGCCTGCGGACCATCGTTGAATTCGATCCGGGCTCCCTTGATGACGCGCGGCAGCGCGCGCAGCCGGGAGAGCTCCTCCTTCAGGCTGTACTGACCCTCGATGCCGCGCACGAACACGCGGTCTTTCTTGCTCGAGTAATGCGATTCCACGCCCATCTTTATCTCCCGCTATCAACCGAACTCGAATGTGAACTCTCGATTTCGACACGTACTCGCGGCGATGCGTTCAATCCGGTTGTCCTGCGCCATCGACTACGCCGCCGCCTTTACGGCGCCGGCAGATTTGAGCGCTACGCACTTGTCCGGATGAAGATCGAAATAAATCGTCTCGCCGAGCCTAGTGCGCACCCGAGGATGAGCGCGCGCGAGCAAAATGCGTTCGCCGACCTTGACCTGGAAGTCGACTGCTTCACCGATGAATACTTTCTGGTCGACCCGGCCCTCACCGCAGTTGACCCCACTCCGCCTTTCCTCCGCCAGTTCAATGTCTTCGGGGCGGACCGAAATCACGACAGCGTCCCCGGCTACAAGCGCATCGTCGGCGACTACTTTCAGGTCGCCGATCTCCGTATGCACACGTACAAAACCTGCTTCGTCATCGTTCGCACGTACCGTGCCCTCGAGAAAGTTCGTGGTCCCCACGAAGTCAGCGACGAACTGGTTGGCCGGCCGCTCATAGATGGCACGTGGTGTGCCGACCTGGATAATCTGACCCTCGTTCATCACCGCGATCTCGTGCGAAAGCGCCAGCGCTTCGGTCTGGTCATGAGTGACGTACACTGTCGTGATCCTGAGCTCTCGCTGCATGCGCTTCAGCTCGAAGCGCATGCGCTCGCGCAGCTTGGCATCGAGGTTGGACAGCGGTTCATCGAGCAGCAGCAGCTTCGGCTCCATTACCAGCGCTCTGGCGAGCGCAAGCCGCTGTTGCTGGCCGCCCGAAAGCTGTGTCGCATCGCGCTCCGCCAGATGATCGAGGCCGACCGCCTTCAGCACGCGCAGGACCTTTTCTTCGATTTGTGACCGGGTGTACTTCTTCCGCCCGACCATGAGTGGAAAAGCAGCGTTGCGGAACACATCCATATGAGGCCAGATGGCATACGATTGGAATACCATGCCGAAACCGCGACGGTTGGCGGGTATGAAGACGCCTTTGCTGCCGGAATAAACGACCAGCGAGCTCACGCTGATCTCGCCTGAACGCGGCCGCTCCAGCCCGGCGATCGAACGCAAGGTCGTGGTCTTGCCGCAGCCGCTCGGCCCGAGCAGCGTAAAGAGCTTGCCTTCGGGAACTTCAAACGACACGTTCTGGGCGGCACGCACAGGCGGCCCCCGATCGCTTGCATACTCGGTATAGAGCTCCTTGACGCTTAACATGGCCGCCATCTTCGCGCTACGCCTCCCTGACGCCGAATTTCCGGCCTGCCCATTGTGCCAGCATCACCAGCATGAAAAGCACGACGATAAACATCACCCCCAACGCCGAGAGCTCAACGTACTGTCCGTTTTCCCATAGCTCCCAGATCATGATCGACATGACCTCTGTCCCCGGACTGTAAAGCAGAATGGAGCTTGACAGCTCGCGAATCGAGACGATCATGATGTAGATCCATCCGGCGATGAGCCCGGGTTTCAGCAGCGGCAGGATCACCATGCGAAAGGTCGTTCCCCATGATGCCCCGCTCATCGCTGCTGATTCCTCCAGCTCCTTGTGGATCTGCAGCATTGAAGTTGTGTTGTAGCGGATGCCGTAAGGCATGAAACGTGTTGCATAGGCGATGAACATGATCCAGATCGTGCCATAGATACCGATGTCCACGTTGAGATAGAAAATCATGATCGAAAGTCCCAGGACCAGGCCGGGGAACACGATAGGCAGCGACGCCACATTGTCGAGCAGCCAGCGGCCGCGGATTTTCGTCTTCACGACAATCCAGCAGATGACCGAGGTCACCAACATTACGATGGTCGCGGTACCGAGCGACAGAAAGAGGCTGTTCCATACCGACTGCAGGAATGTTGGGTGGCTCAAGATGAAGCGGTAGGGCTCGATCGTCAGGTTCTTGAGCGCGGCCATCGACGGCACACTGTAGAAATTCTGGAATGAGGACCAAAGCAACACGAGGAATGGCAAGCCGACAATGAGCAGAAAATACAGCACGAAGATTGTCGCGGCCAGGTACCGCCAGCGGCCGATGTCGATCGGGCGCGGGCGAAATCCCTTGCCGGTCACGGTGGCGTACTTGCTGCCGCGGCTGGACATGCGCGACTGAAAATAGATTCCGAACGACGTGATCAGAAGCAGGGTCACTCCGTACGACGATGCCAGGCCTACCTCGCTGGGATAGTGATGGATCGCCTGATAGATGGCGGAAGTGAATACCTGTATCCCAACCGGCAGGCCAAGCAGGGCCGGAACTTCAAAGGACTCGATCGCCCGTACGAACAGGATGAGCAGCGTGGCGAACACCGCCGGCCAGGAAAGTTTCAGTGTAATCTGCCACGCAATCTGCAGGATGTTGGCGCCGCTCATCATCGCGGATTCCTCGAGCGACGGATCCATCGAGCGGAACGTCGCCGTCATGAGCAGAAACGCCATCGGCGAGTAATGCAACCCATCGACGAATATCATTCCCCATAGCGAATAGACGTTAATAAAAACGTGGTCGGTATTGAACACGCGCTGCAATGCGAGGTTCACCAGGCCTATTTTCGGGCTGCCCAGCAGTATCCATGCGACGACAAAAAGTACGCTGGGGATGATCAGCGGAATAATCGACAGGCCGAAAAACAGCCGCTTGAACGGTGTATTGGTGCGCTCATTCATCCAGGCGAGAAATGCGCCAACCGCGAACGAGAATAGCGCAGTACCAGCGGCATACTCCAGGGAATTGACGAACAGCCGTGCCGTTTCGCTGCTGCTGTAGGCAGCGTAATAGTTATCTAAAGTGAAATGCGACGCCGCGGCGGCCGACTCAGGCGTATGGAAGCTTTGCCACAGCAGGAAAATGAGCGGGACCAGCGCCAGATACAAGACGACGATCACGCACAGGCCGATGACGATCCATTTGAAGTCGAATTGTCGGATCGAAGATGGCGCCGGGGCGGAGGCTGCCTGCAGGGATTCCGCTACTTGCACTGCTGCGTCCTCCTCGGCCGAGGCGACGGCAACAACAACCGACGGTCACGGAAGCGATGCGCTCGGCGCGCACCCTCGACGCTGTTCCGCTATACGGGATATCGGTCTGAATAGCAATACATGACTCTACAAGGCCGCATGCGGAGTGTCAAACCTGGCGCCTTGACCTTGTACCGCAGGAGTACGTTGCGCTTGACGCCCCGTCAAAGCTTGGCCTTGTGATAGTCCCAGACCTTGCGCAGTAACTGGGGCTTCCAGAGATTGCGGCGCGCTCCTTCGATTTCCTGCGCCAGGAGATCAGTCGCCGCGCCGAGTTGCTGCGCGAGATACTGGCGTCGCGCGGTCTCTTCCAGGTAGACGGCAAGCGCGAAGCACTCGACGATGCCTTCGGCGGCGATCACTGCGCCGTGTGACTTGAGCAGGATGACGCGATGCAGGCCCAAGGCCGCGGCGACCTCCTCGCCCAGCGTCTTCTGGTTGATCGAGGCGGTCTTCGCGAACTGCCGGATTTCTCCCAGCAGGGAGGCCTGCATGATCACCGGCCTGATCGGTGTGTCGGTCATGCTGAACAGGGTCGACCACAAGGGATGGGTATGTACTACCGCACCTACGTCGGGACGTCGCCGATAGACCTCCGTATGGATATGAAATTCCATCGGCGGCATGGCGTCGCCTTCGAGCAGCTTTCCATCCAAGTCGATGCTCACGAAGTCATTTAGGGTAAGCGCGCTGCGCACGGACTTGCCGGAGTTGATGAGCACCCGCTCGGTGCCTGGAATACGGGCGCTGAAATGACCGTTGAAGTCGATGATCTCGGCTCGCTCAAGCATGCGCATCGCCTCTGCCAACATTTGCTTGCACTCGCTGGTGTTCCGTTCGTTTGTTGCCATTGTCGCCTCCCGCCAAAAGGGCTTGCGCAAGCCCTGCCCATGCGCTCTCGAGCGCGAGGTCACCGCATCGAAGCGGCGCGACTTGAGTTTAACGCTTGCCTGCGTCCTCATCTCGTGGCCCGTGCTCGTGATGATGCTCGCCGTGCGAATGGACGTCATCGCCATGGTCGTGCGGATGGACGTGCTCATCGCCATGGTCGTGCGGATGCGATGCGGCGTGGCGATGAGCCGGCATCTTGCCGTGGACGTGTCCCTGTCCCGCGAAGTGATTTTGATGCCGCCTGGTTACCTGTCTATAGTCCGCTAGATGAGGCAGGGCGCCATCGCTCCGGGGATCCTCGCTGAAGACAAGCGATTTGATGGTCACCGGCACGGTGTTCGAGGGTAGACGGATCCTGCCCAAATCGATGAAGTCGAAGTCGCGCAGCGTAATGCCATCGATTACCAGCACCGGTGATTCGACGCCGAATTCGTCCTTGAGCAATCCCCCGACCGTTTGCGCGACGTCTGCGTCGAAGATGACATAAATCGGCCGACCGTTGGCGATTGTATGAGCGAGCCCTCGCGTCAATCCGCTAACAAACGCGGCAACGCGTTCGTAACTCGGCGATCCCTGCCAGTGGAACGCCAGCGCCACGTCCGATTCGCCTTCGCTTAAGTCGAATGCCGTAAACCGATGCCGGATCGCACGCGCGAGCTCGCCCGAATCGATGCGATTTCTGAGCTCGCATTGCGGCTGCAGTACCTGCAGGTTGCGCCGCGGCAGAAGCGCGCCTGGCTCGCTGATATAGGTGGTGTTGCCGGAGAGCTGGACGGTGTATTCCGATGCGCCGAGCGCGGTTGCACGGATGCATTCGCCCGCGGGGAGCACCGGCCACGGGAAACGCTTCTCGGCGATCGTTTGCCGCAGTGCGTTGCCAAGAGCATGCCCCCAGTCGCCGAAATTGCGATCTTCCCGCGCGTAAACGTATTCGCCCACGCCGCCGGAAAACATGACGCCGTCGATGTAGCCCAGATCTGCGATGGGATCGGTCAGATAAAGTCGTTCGATCGATGGAGGTGCCGGCCGCTCGCGCAGCGCCACGATGAGCGCATTCGCCATCCACGTCGCCGCGCGCGCAATGTCTTCCAATGAA
>VBDA01000304.1 GCA_005883655.1 Betaproteobacteria bacterium
CAAGGTGGCGATATGCGACCAGCGCTCCGCGGCGTAGCCAGTCTCCTCGAGCAATTCACGGGCCGCGGTCCTGGCGGGGTCCTCGCCCGGATCGATCTTTCCGGCGGGAAACTCGATGAAAACGCGCGCCAGCGGATACCTGAACTGTCGTTCCATAAGCAGCTTTCCATCGGGCAGCCGCGGAATGATCATCACCGCACCGGGATGAGCTATGTACTCGCGCGTGGCCGTTTTTCCGTCCGGCAGGCGGACGGTGTCGCGCTTGACGTGCAGCAACTTGCCGTCGAACACGTCTTCCGAGGCGATGCGCGTCTCGACCAGATGCGTGTCGCCGCTTGGCTTCCCGTCGTCGTCCGGGGTCCTGGTGTTCATGCCAGCCAATCCCGCGCGGTAAGAAACTCGGCGTAGAGCTTTTCCTCGGCACTGCCCGGTTCAGGGCGCCAGTCGTAGCGCCAGCGCACGATGGGCGGCAGCGACATGAGGATGGCTTCGGTGCGGCCGCTGGATTGAAGGCCGAAGAGCGTGCCGCGATCGTAGACCAGGTTGAACTCGACATAGCGCCCGCGGCGGTAGGCCTGAAAGTCGCGCTCGCGCTCGGTGTAGGGCAGGTCCTTGCGCCGCTGCAGGATCGGTTCGTACGCGGCGAGAAAATGGTCACCGACGCTTCGCGTCAATGCGAAGCAATGTTCGAATCCACGCTCGTTCAAATCGTCGAAAAAAATGCCGCCGATGCCGCGCGGCTCGCCGCGATGCTTGAGGAAAAAATATTCGTCACACCAGGCCTTGAACCGGGGATGATAGTCGTCGCCGAACGGCGCCAGCGACGCCCGACAGGTTCGGTGAAAGTGAGTCGCGTCCTCCTCGAAGCCGTAATAGGGCGTGAGATCCATGCCGCCGCCGAACCACCAGACCGGCTGCGATTCGGGCTCGCGCGGAAGCGCGGCGAAGAGTCGCAGGTTCATGTGGACCGTTGGCACATGCGGATTGCGCGGATGCAGCACCGACGACACTCCCATGACCTCGAACGACCGTCCGGCAAGCTGCGGCCGCGCCGCGCTCGCCGACGGGGGCAGCCGCTCACCCTTGACGTGCGAAAAGTTGACGCCGCCACGCTCGAACACCCTGCCCTCTTCCAGGATGCAGCTGGTGCCGCTGCCACCTTCGGTTCGTTGCCATTCGTCGCGACAAAAAGCCGCTCCATCCAAGGCCTCGAGCCGGCCGACGATGCTCGATTGCAGGCCGGTGAAGTAACGGTGCGCGCGCGGCAGGTCTTGAATGAGGTTCATGATGGTCCGCGACGCTTCGCTTAAAGCGCGGTGCCGCGGGTCAGGGCCTACGCGCGTCGAGCGCGCGATGGCCGATATCGCTGCGATACTGCATACCGTCGAAGTGTATGCCACTCACCGCGGCGTACGCCGTTCGCTGCGCCTGTCGCAAGGTCTCGCCAAGCGCAGTGACGCAGAGAACGCGTCCACCCGCAGTCACGATGCGCTCGCCATCCTGCTCGGTCGCGGCGTGGAAAACCTTGCAGTCGCCGCGCGCGACCTCGAGCCCCGAAATCGCCGCGCCCTTGCGTGGCGCATCGGGATACCCTGCCGCCGCCAGCACGACGCCCAACGCGGCGCGGCGATCCCAATCGGCGTCGATTCTATCGAGCGTGCCTTCGACCGCGTGTTCCAGGAGGTCGACCAGATCGGTCTTGAGCCGCATCATGATCGGCTGCGCCTCCGGGTCTCCCAGCCGGCAGTTGAACTCGAGCGTGCGCGGATTGCCGTCGTTGTCGATCATCACCCCGGCGTAGAGAAATCCGCTGTATGGAATCCCGTCCGCGGCCATGCCCTCGACAGCGGGTACGATGATCTCGCGCATGATGCGCGCGTGAACCGCGGGCGTCACCACCGGCGCGGGCGAGTAGGCACCCATGCCGCCGGTGTTGGGCCCAACATCGCCGTCCAGGAGCCGCTTGTGATCCTGCGACGAGGCGAGCGGGAGAACGTGCGAGCCATCGGCCATGACGATGAAGCTCGCTTCCTCGCCGGTCAGGAATGCTTCGATGACTATCCGCGGAGGCGCTTCATTGCGCGCCGCAGGCGCTCCATGCTGATGCGGCATCGGCGGCCCCTCGGCAAGCATGGCGGCGATGGCGGCGTGCGCCTCGCCGGCGTTC
Organism: Betaproteobacteria bacterium; assembly: GCA_005883655.1. Classification (GTDB taxonomy): domain Bacteria; phylum Pseudomonadota; class Gammaproteobacteria; order Burkholderiales; family Casimicrobiaceae; genus PALSA-1003. The sequence goes on from VBDA01000304.1 coordinate 2,168, forward strand.
ATGGCCACGACCACGCCTTTGCCTGCGGCCAGCCCGTCGGCTTTGACGACGATCGGCGCACCTCGATTGTCGACGTAGGCATGCGCTTCGGCAGCGTTGGTGAAGCTCTTATACTCGGCAGTCGGAATGCCGTGCCGGGTCATGAAGGCCTTGGCAAAATCCTTGGAGCTCTCGAGTTGCGCCGCCGCCTGGGTGGGGCCAAAGATCCTCAGTCCCGCGTGCCTGAAGTCGTCCACCACGCCTTCGGCAAGCGGCGCTTCCGGACCCACGACCGTAAGGCCGATGCGCTCGCGTTGCGCGAACGCGACCAGATCCGCGATCGAGGTCAAGGCGACGTTGCTGAGCTCGCGCTCGCGCGCCGTGCCGGCGTTGCCGGGTGCGACGAAGACTTTCGCAACCCGGCTCGATTGCGCGATTTTCCACGCCAGTGCATGTTCGCGCCCACCGCCGCCGATGACGAGAATATTCATCGCAGCAGCTCACGCGTCGGCGTACTTCTCAACTCACACCTGCACGGCAAAGGCAACGCTTTTAGGAAAATGCACGAGGTGGCGAGTCGTGACGGCTAGTGGCGAAAGTGCCGCACGCCGGTAAACACCATCGCCAGACCGCGCTCGTCGGCCGCGGCGATGACTTCGGGATCGCGCACACTACCGCCGGGCTGGATGACCGCGACCGCGCCGTTGTCCGCGACGACATCGAGGCCGTCACGAAACGGGAAGAATGCGTCGGAAGCAACGACCGACCCGGCCAGCGATAGCCCTGCCGCTTGCGCCTTGATCGCCGCAATGCGTGTCGAATCGACTCGGCTCATCTGGCCGGCGCCAATGCCGAGCGTCCTGCCGCCGCCGCCATAGACGATGGCATTGGACTTGACGAACTTGGCGACGCGCCAGACAAACAGCAAATCGGCAAGCTGCGAGGGCGTCGGCGCCTTGCGCGAAACCACCGATAGGTCGCCCGGATTGATGCTGCGCCGGTCAGCGGTTTGCAGCAGCATGCCGCCGCCGACGCGTTTCATGTCCCACGCATTTCCCGCTTCCGTTCCCGCACCCTGCACCGTCAGCACACGAACATTGATTTTCCTTGCGATGCATTCGAGGGCGTCGGCGGAATAGCCGGGGGCAATCAGGACCTCGAGAAATTGCTCGCTGACCAGCTCGACGGTCGCAGCGTCGATTTCGCGATTGAAGGCAATGATGCCGCCGAACGCCGACGTGGGATCGGTCGCGAGCGCCTGTCGATACGCCTCGAGCGGCGTTTGCGCGATCGCGGCACCGCAAGGATTGGCGTGTTTGACGATGACGCAGGCCGGCTCGGCAAAGCTCTCTACGCATTGCCAGGCTGCGTCGCTGTCGCCGATGTTATTGAACGAGAGTTCCTTGCCCTGGAGCTGCCGGCAGGTCGCGATGGTCCCCGGCGCCGGCGCTTCGTCACGGTAGAAGGCCGCCTGCTGATGCGGATTCTCGCCGTAGCGCAGATCCTGCACCTTCGAACCCTGCCAGTTGAAGCGGTCCGGAAACAACTGCGGCGCGCTGGTCTCGTCACGCGACGTCAGGTAGTTGCTGATCGCGCCGTCGTACGCGGCAGTATGCGAAAACGCCTTTTGCGCGAGCCGGAAGCGCGTCGCATTTCCGAGCTGCCTGCCGTTGGCGGAGAGCTCGTCGAGCAGCGCCGGATAATCGGCCGGATCGACCACTACGCCGACGTGCGCATGATTCTTTGCCGCGGCGCGCACCAGCGCCGGTCCGCCGATGTCGATATTCTCGATGGCATCGTCGAGCGAGCAGCCCGGTCTGGCCACGGTCTGCCGAAACGGGTAGAGATTTACCACGACCAGATCGATCGTTGGAATCGCGTGCTTGGTGAGCGCGGCCATGTGCTCGAGGGAATCGCGGCGAGCGAGAATGGCGCCATGGACTTTTGGATGCAAAGTCTTGACGCGACCGTCGAGCATCTCCGGGAATCCGGTGTAGTCGGCGACTTCGGTGACCCGCAGCCCGGCATCCATCAGCGATCTC
>VBDA01000634.1 GCA_005883655.1 Betaproteobacteria bacterium
GAACCCTTCGTCAGCGAAAACGGCCACACGACCTTACTGCATGGCACGTTCATGGATATCAACGAGCGCAAGCAACTCGAGCACCGCCAAGCGCTGGAACACAATGTAACTCGCGTGGTCGCCGAGTCCGACACCATCGACGATGCCATGCCGAAGATCATCAAACTGGTCTGCGAGAACTTTGGCTGGGATTGCGGAGCCTATTGGCAATGGGATAAGCGGGACCGCTTGCTGCGCTGCTCCGACACGTGGAGTACCAACTCCGACGAGGTCAGAGATTTTGTCGTACGCAGCAAGCAACAAGGTTTTGCGCCAACGCTAGCAGGATTGATCCGGCGCGTGTGGTCGACCGGTGAGCCCGTTTGGATCGCCGACGTTTCCGGCGACCCCAGTTTTCTGCGTGCTTCCATCGCGGCCAAGGCCGGGTTGCACGGAGCGTTCGCATTTCCGATCAGGATAGGCGATGAGCTTTGTGGCGTGCTCGAGTTCTTCATTCGGAACGTCTGCCAACCTGACGCAGCTTTGCTTCGCACGGCTCAGTCCATCGGCTTGCAGATTGGTCAGTTCATTGCGCGCACTGCTGCGCAAAAGCAGATCCGCCAGCTCGCTCACTTCGATTTCCTGACCGGCCTGCCCAACCGCACTTTGTTCAACCAACTCCTGGACCACGCATTGACAAAGGCGCAGCGTCATGCACGCCAGGTGGCGATACTATTCATCGACCTCGACGGCTTCAAGCAGATCAATGACCGCTTCGGACACGACGCCGGTGATCACCTCCTGGTGACGTTCACTCTGCGTCTTCGAGAAAGCCTGCGCAGATCGGACGCCGTCGGAAGGCACACCCGGTCTGACACCGCCGCGCGCCTCGGTGGCGACGAGTTTGTCGTGCTGATCGACGAGTTCGCGGACTTAGTCGAGCTCGAGGCCGTGGCGAAGAGAGTCCTCGCCGCCGCTGAAGAGCCGTTTTACCTCGCGGGAGATCAGCGCGAGCATAGGGATCAGCATCTAGTCGATCGACGGCACTGATATCGAGGGCCTGACCAAGAGCGCCGACAGCGCCATGTACCGCGCGAAGCAGGCGGGGAAGAACACCTATCGATTTTTCTCGGGAGTGATGGATAACCGGAATCGTGTTGGTATGCGCTGAATTCAGGAGTGAAACCGCCGCAAGCTGCTCGAGGACGGAGGCGCTAACTATTTAAAGTTCGGTATCTCGGTGTTTCAGTTCCAACCGCTGCTTTTGCGTCTTCGATGATCACGTCGCTTGCCTTTTCGCTGATCATGTACACCGCGGATGCAATAAAAAATCCCGGAATCTTCGGGAACACCGAGGCATCCACCACCCTCAGGCCGCGCGTGCCGTAGACCCGAAAGCTGCTATCTATCACTGCGCTGGGGTCGCTCGCGAGGCCCATCTTGCACGTGCAGGACGCGTGATGGCCCCAGGCGTTGTCCTTGATGAACTGGCGAATCTGCTCCGCGCTGCGAATATCCTCTCCCGGGAGAATCTCCTCGGCGATGACGCCTTGGCAGCGCGCGGTGATGCGGCGTACGGTTTCCACGCCCTCCGCTACCGATGCGAGATCCTCGACCGCGCCCGAGCCTTCGTCGAAATAATGAAAGTTGATTTCCGGAACGTCTCGCGGGTCGGTGGAGCGCAGCGTCACGCGTCCGGCGGAGTTGTTGGTATGCGCTTTCAGGATGGCCCAGCTGAAGAAATCGTCTTCTTGCGCAATTGCCGCTGAATAACCGGGGTAGTAGCCCTTGAAAGATCCGAGGAAGCCAAAAATGAACAGGTCCGGTTCCGGCCGGTTCGGGAACGATCGCTTCATCATCGATATGACGGCACCATTGGTCGTATAGGGCCCTCCGCCTTTCAACCATTCTTGGAACTGCGGATCGGGCGCTTCATCGGGCAATGGCGGACGCAACTTCATGCCCTTCATGAGCGAGAAACCACGCTTCATTTTGGAAACGACACACACCTCGTAGCGATCCTGCAGGTTTTCGCCCACGCCCGGCAGCTCGACCTTGACCGGTATGCCGTGTCGCTCCAGCTCCTTTCGCGGCCCGATGCCGGACAGCTTGAGAAGCTGCGGTGTATTGAACGTGCCCGCGCAAAGGATTACTTCCCGCGCCGCCGAAGCGGTGAGTCTCTGCGCGGGGCTATCCGGCAGGTGGCGAGGATCCGCGCGATACAAGCGCTCGCCAGCAAGATATTCCACGCCGATGGCGCGACGGTGCTCGTCCAACATCACTCGGGTTGCCAGCGCACGCGTGCGCACCACAAGCTGCATCGGGCAGGCGCGCTGTACTCGCCGAATGTACTCGCGGCTTCCGACCCGCCGGCCTTTATGCGTGGAAAGAGGCATCGCGCAGATCCCTTCCCCGCTTTGCCGGACCAGGCGCCAATCGTTGGGATCGAAATGGGTTTCAAGCCGCCCGAGGACGCGAGTGAGGGGTCTGCCCAGCGTCGCAAACGACTCCCGCAGCGCGGCTCCGACCAGCGTCTTCAGGAATTCATCGCGCACCATCAATATCGGATCGGCGACAT
>VBDA01000245.1 GCA_005883655.1 Betaproteobacteria bacterium
TATTCGAACAGCGACGTCGCGAAGTTCGTCAATGTGCTCATGAGCCAGGGCAAGAAATCGGTTGCCGAGCGCATTGTCTACGGCGCGTTCGAGTCCATCGCCAAGAAGGGCGGCAAGGACCCGCTGGAAGTCTTCAACCAGGCGCTCTCCAACGCGAAGCCCATGGTCGAGGTCAAGAGCCGGCGGGTCGGCGGCGCCAACTTTCAGGTGCCGGTCGAGGTGCGACCGGTGCGCCGCGTTGCACTTGCGATGCGCTGGCTGCGCGAAGCCGCGCGCAAGCGCGGCGAGAAGTCGATGGGACAAAGGCTAGCCGCGGAACTGACCGAGGCCGCGGAAGGCCGCGGCGGCGCGGTAAAAAGACGCGAGGAAGTGCATCGGATGGCCGAGGCGAACAAGGCCTTCTCGCATTTCCGCTTTTGAGCGGCAACTAAGCGACAGACACGCGGACAACGTGAACCAGCAGCGCAGGACTCTAGTGGCGATAACCTGCAACGCGATTTTGGACAATGACTTAAAGTGGCAAGAACGACACCCATCGAGCGCTATCGGAATATCGGCATCAGTGCCCACATTGATGCCGGTAAGACCACGACCACCGAGCGCATACTTTTCTACACGGGTGTCTCGCACAAGATAGGCGAAGTGCACGACGGCGCGACCGTCATGGACTGGATGGAGCAGGAGCGCGAGCGCGGCATCACGATCACGTCGGCGGCCACGACCTGCTTCTGGAAAGGGATGCAGAACAATCATCCCGAGCATCACATCAACATCATCGATACGCCGGGGCACGTCGACTTCACCATCGAAGTCGAGCGCTCGATGCGGGTTCTCGATGGCGCATGCATGGTCTACGACGCCGTTGCGGGCGTGCAGCCTCAATCGGAAACGGTGTGGCGGCAGGCGAACAAGTACAAGGTTCCCCGTCTCGCGTTCATCAACAAGATGGACCGCCAGGGCGCGGAGTTCTTCAAGTCGTACGATCACATCAAGTCCCGGCTGAAGGGCAACCCGGTTCCGATTCAGATACCGGTCGGCGCGGAAGAAAAATTCGAAGGCGTGGTCGACCTGGTGATCATGAAGGCGATCTATTGGGACGAGGCGACGCAGGGCATGAAATACGAGCTGCGCGAGATTCCCGCGGGCCTGGTCGAAGAAGCCAAGAAATGGCGCGAGAAGATGGTCGAGGCGGCGGCGGAAGCCGACGACGAGCTGACGCATAAATACCTCGAGGGCCACGACCTCTCGGTCGAGGACATCAAGAGGGGCCTGCGCATCCGCACCATCAAGAACGAGATCGTGCCGATGCTCTGCGGCAGCGCCTTCAAAAATAAAGGCGTGCAGGCGATGCTCGATGCGGTCATCGACTACATGCCGTCGCCGGTGGACATCAAGCCCGTCGAAGGTGAAGACGACGATGGAAAGCCGGCGTCGCGCAAGGCGTCCGACTCGGAGCCCTTTTCGGCGCTCGCGTTCAAGATCATGACCGATCCCTATGTCGGCCAGCTGACGTTCATCCGCGTGTATTCGGGCGTGCTCAAATCCGGCGACACGGTGTATAACTCGAACCGCGGACGCAAGGAGCGCATCGGCCGGCTGCTGCAGATGCACGCCAATCAGCGCGAAGAGATCAAGGAAGTCTATGCCGGCGACATCGCCGCGGCGGTCGGACTCAAGGAAGCATCGACCGGCGAGACGCTCTGCGATCTGGACAAGAACATCATGCTCGAGCGGATGGTATTTCCCGAGCCGGTGATCTCGCAGGCGGTCGAGCCGAAGACGAAGGCAGACCAGGAGAAGATGGGTCTCGCGCTCAATCGCCTGGCGCAGGAAGATCCCTCATTTCGTGTGCACACCGACGAGGAATCGAGCCAGACGATCATCTCCGGAATGGGTGAGCTGCACCTCGAGATCATCGTCGACCGCATGAAGCGCGAGTTCGGCGTCGAGGCGAACGTCGGTAAGCCGCAGGTCGCGTACCGCGAAGCGATCAAGAAGCCGGTGCAGATCGAAGGCAAGTTCATCAAGCAGTCGGGCGGGCGTGGTCAGTACGGCCACGTGTGGCTGAAGCTCGAGCCGCAGGCGGCGGGCAAGGGTTTCGAGTTCGTCGACGCGATCAAGGGCGGCACGGTGCCGCGCGAATACATTCCCGCGGTCGAGAAGGGCCTGCGTGAAACGCTGCCGAATGGCGTGCTAGCCGGATTCCCGGTCGTCGATGTGAAAGTGACCTTGTTCGACGGCAGCTATCACGATGTCGACTCGAACGAAAACGCGTTCAAGATGGCGGCGTCGATGGCATTCAAGGACGGCATGCGGGCGGCGACGCCGGTGCTGCTCGAGCCGATGATGGCAGTCGAGGTCGAGACGCCCGAGGATTTCATGGGCAATGTCGTCGGCGACCTGTCAGGTCGCCGCGGGATGATCCAGGGCATGGAAGACGTGGTTGGAGTCAAGGTGATCAAAGCCGAGGTGCCGCTGTCCGAGATGTTCGGGTACTCGACCACGCTGCGCTCGCTGTCGCAGGGACGCGCGACGTACACGATGGAATTCAAGCACTACACCGAGGCGCCGAAAACGGTCGCCGAGGCGGTCATCAACAAGAAGACGTAGGCGGACAAAAGTAAAAACCTACTTTTGTCCGATCTATAGTGAGACTCGAATCGCGGGCCTTAGTTGGCAAATAAGCCGACGATTCGAGTAAATAAGATCAACGGAAAAGCTGGAGAGCATTATGGCCAAGAGCAAGTTTGAGCGGACCAAGCCGCACGTGAACGTGGGGACGATAGGGCACGTGGATCATGGCAAGACGACGTTGACGGCGGCGTTGACGCTGGTGCTATCGAGGCAGTTTGGTGGTGAGGCGAGGGCCTACGACCAGATTGACAATGCGCCGGAGGAGAAGGCGCGGGGGATCACCATTAACACCGCGCACGTGGAATACGAGACGAAGAACCGGCACTACGCGCACGTGGACTGTCCGGGTCATGCTGACTATGTGAAGAACATGATTACCGGGGCGGCGCAGATGGACGGGGCGATTCTGGTGGTCAGTGCGGCCGATGGTCCGATGCCGCAGACGCGAGAGCACATTCTGTTGGCGCGGCAGGTGGGGGTGCCCTACATCGTGGTGTTCCTGAACAAGGCCGACATGGTCGATGACAAGGAGCTCTTAGAGCTGGTGGAACTGGAAGTGCGGGAGCTGTTGTCGAAGTATGAGTTTCCGGGGGACAAGATTCCGATTGTCATTGGCAGTGCGAAGCTGGCGCTGGAGGGCGACAAGAGCGAGCTGGGGGAGCCCTGCATCAATCGTCTGGCGGAGGCGCTGGACACTTATATTCCGCAGCCGAAGCGGCTGATCGATGGGCCGTTTTTGATGCCGGTGGAAGACGTATTTTCGATTTCGGGTCGGGGTACGGTGGTGACTGGGCGGGTGGAGCGTGGGGTGGTGAAGGTGGGCGAGGAGCTGGAGATTGTGGGTTTGAAGCCGACCCTGAAGACGGTCTGCACGGGGGTGGAGATGTTCCGCAAGCTCTTGGACCAGGGCCAGGCGGGCGACAATGTGGGGGTACTCCTCAGGGGTACCAAGCGGGAAGAGGTGGAGCGTGGGCAGGTGCTGGCGAAGCCGAGCAGCATCACGCCGCACACCAAGTTCAGCTGTGAGGTGTACGTGCTGAGCAAGGAAGAAGGTGGGCGGCATACGCCGTTTTTCCCGGGTTACCGGCCGCAGTTTTACTTTCGCACCACCGATGTGACCGGCTCGGTGGAGCTGCCGGCGGGGACCGAGATGGTGATGCCTGGCGACAACATCCAGATGACGGTGACCCTGATTGCGCCGATTGCGATGGAGGAAGGGCTGCGCTTCGCGATTCGCGAAGGCGGCCGCACGGTCGGCGCCGGGGTAGTGGCCAAAGTCATCGAATAGTTGCAGTTACCGCAATGAATCGCGGGCTCTGCCCGCGATTCGCAGGAAGATAAATCGGGCAAAAGTCGGTTGTACTTTTGCCCGCAACAACCGAAGGCACATATGCAGAACCAGCGAATCCGTATCCGCCTCAAGGCTTTCGACTACAAGCTGATCGACCAGTCGGCGCAGGAAATCGTGGAAACCGCGAAGCGCTCCGGCGCGGTGGTCAAGGGTCCGGTCCCGCTTCCGACCAAGATCGAGCGGTTCGATGTTCTGCGCTCGCCGCACGTCAACAAGACGTCGCGCGATCAGCTGGAGATTCGCACCCACTTAAGGTTGATGGACATCATCGATCCGACCGACAAGACGGTCGATCAGCTGATGAAGCTCGATCTGCCGGCGGGCGTCGACGTGGAGATCAAGCTTCAGTAAGGAAGTTCTTGTAATCGGGTTAAGCGCAATTGAAGCAACAAACGCCGCCGGTCAATCGAAATCGGCGGTGAAGAATTAGGAAACCGGGCTTCGAAAGCAGTCCCGGTAAACCAAGGAAAACGAACATGAGTCTAGGACTCGTCGGCCGCAAGATCGGCATGACACGGATTTTCTCCGACGACGGCGCTGCCGTGCCGGTGACCGTGCTCGATGTCGCCAACAATCGCGTCACCCAGATCAAGACCGAGGAAACCGATGGCTATTCCGCCGTGCAGGTCACCTATGGCAAGCGGCGCGCCAATCGCGTAACCAAGCCGCAAGCGGGCCATCTGGCCAAGGCAGGCGTGGAAGCTGGAACCATGCTTAAGGAATTTCAGGTCCGCGCGGACGAGCTGGCGAGCCTGAAGCTGGGCGAAACCATCAGCGTCGAAACCTTCGCGGTCGGACAGCTGGTCGATGTCAGCGGCACCACCAAGGGCCGCGGGTTTTCGGGCGTGATCCAGCGCCACCATTTCAGCTCGAACCGCGCCTCGCACGGCAATTCGCGCTCGCACAACAGCCCCGGCTCGATCGGTATGGCGCAGGACCCGGGCCGCGTGTTTCCCGGCAAGCGCATGGCGGGCCAATACGGCAACGTGAAGCGCACGGTGCAGACGCTGAAGGTCGTCCGCGTCGACGTCGAGCGCGGACTGCTGCTGGTCAAGGGCGCGGTTCCAGGCGCCGACGGCGGCCACATCGTCGTCCGGCCCTCGGTCAAGACCCCTCTGAAGAAAGGGGCCTGAACATGGATCTGAAGCTCATCAACGACAGCGGCAAACCCGCCGCTACGGTCGCTGCATCGGACTCGTTGTTCGGTCGCGAATACAACGAAGCGCTGATCCACCAGCTGGTGACGGCGTATCAGGCCAATGCGCGCAGCGGCAATCGCGCGCAAAAAGGTCGGGCCGACATCAACAAGTCGCACAAGAAGCCGTGGGCGCAGAAAGGCACCGGCCGTGCCCGAGCGGGCCAGGCCAACAGCCCGCTGTGGCGCGGCGGCGGAAAGATTTTCCCCAGCTCGCCCGATGAGAACTTTTCCCAGAAGGTGAACCGGAAGATGTTCCGCGCCGGCATTGCCTCGATCCTGTCGCAACTGGTTCGTGAAGATCGACTGTCGGTCGTCGATCAGATCGCGCTCGATACGCCGAAGACGAAGCTGCTCGCGCAAAAGATCAAGGCGCTGGGCTTAAGCGGCACGATACTCGTCGTCGTCGATGCTCTGCACGACAACGTCCATCTGTCGTCGCGCAACCTGCAAGGCGTGCTGGTGCTGGAGACGCGAGAGGTCGATCCTGTCAGCTTGGTTCGATTCGATCATGTGCTATTGACCCGCGCCTCGGTGACGCAGTTCGAGGAGATCCTGGCATGAGCGCACAGAAAACGGTTGCGCCCCTCGGCGTGGCAGCGACCAAGTTCAACCCGGAGCGGCTGATGACGGTGCTGCTGGCACCGACCATTTCCGAAAAGGCGACGCACATTGCCGACAAGCACGAGCAGGTCGTGTTCAGGGTCGCTCCCAACGCCACCAAGCCGGAAGTCAAGGCTGCGGTCGAGCTCATGTTCAAGGTCCAGGTCGAAAGCGTTCAGATTGCGAACGTCAAGGGCAAGGTCAAGCGGTTCGGCGCCTACAACGGCCGCCGCCGCAACTGGAAGAAGGCGTACGTGAGCCTGAAGCCGGGCCAGGAAATCAACTTCGCGCAGGAAGCCTGATCATGGCACTTATCAAAGTCAAACCGACCTCGCCCGGCCGTCGCTCGCTGGTCAAGGTCGTCAATCCGGACTTGCACAAGGGCCGGCCCGTCGAGGCGCTGATCGAGGCGAAGAAACGCGGTTCGGGGCGCAACAACAATGGCCACATTACCATGCGCCACCAGGGCGGTGGCCACAAGCAGCATTACCGCATCGTCGATTTTCGCCGCAACAAGGATGGTGTTCCGGCCAAGGTGGAACGGCTCGAATACGACCCGAACCGCAGCGCACATCTCGCGTTGCTGCTCTATAGCGATGGCGAGCGGCGCTACATCGTCGCTCCGCGCGGCGTCGCGGCAGGCACGCAGCTGATGAGCGGGGCGGAGGCGGCGATCAAGCCCGGCAACTGCCTGCCGTTGCGCAACATTCCGGTGGGCACGACCATACATTGCGTCGAGATGCTGCCTGGCAAAGGCGCGCAAATGGCGCGGTCCGCCGGAGCGTCGGTGCAGTTGCTCGCGCGCGAAGGCGCCTATGCGCAGTTGCGCATGCACTCAGGCGAGATTCGCAAGGTGCACGTCGACTGCCGGGCCACGATCGGCACCGTCGGCAATGAAGAGCACAACCTGCGTTCGATCGGGAAGGCCGGCGCGCAGCGATGGCGCGGCATCCGCCCCACCGTTCGCGGCATCGCCATGAACCCGGTGGATCACCCGCATGGCGGCCGTTCCAATGGCGGCGGCCATCCGGTGTCCCCCTGGGGCACGCCGACCAAGGGTTATCAGACACGTCGCAACAAGCGTACCGACGGCATGATCGTCCGCCGCCGCCACGCGGCAAAGAAGGGGTAGAGGAAACAAGATGGCTCGCTCAATCAAGAAAGGCCCGTTCGTCGACCACCATTTGCAGTCCAAGGTCGAGGCCGCTCGCGCCACGTCGGACAAGCGGCCGATCAAGACCTGGTCGCGCCGCTCGACGATCACGCCCGATTTCGTGGGACTGACCATTGCGGTTCACAACGGCAAGCAACACATACCGGTGTATGTGTCGGAAAACATGGTCGGGCACAAGCTTGGCGAATTCGCTTTGACCCGCACCTTCAAGGCGCACTCGGCCGACAAGAAGGTTGCGGCGCCGCTGCCGCCTCGGAAGTAAGGAGCTTTAGCCAATGGAAACCAAAGCAATCCTGCGCGGCGTGCGCCTGTCGGCCCAGAAGGGCCGGCTCGTCGCCGATCAGATCCGCGGTCTCAAGGTCGACAAGGCGCTCGACGTGCTGACGTTCAGCCCGAAGAAGGGTGCCAAGATCATCAAGAAGGTCCTGGAATCGGCAATCGCCAACGCCGAGCACAACGAAGGCGCCGATGTCGACGAACTGAAGGTCAACACGATCTATCTCGACAAGGCAACCAATCTGCGCCGTTTTACCGCGCGGGCCAAGGGACGTGGCAACGTGATTCTCAAACAGACTTGCCACATCCATGTCACCGTCGGTGACGGAAAAAAGGACTAGATCATGGGACAGAAAATACATCCGACCGGCTTTCGTCTGGCCGTCAATCGCGACTGGACGTCGAAGTGGTACGCCAACAGCAAGCACTTCCCCACGATACTGAACGAGGACATCAAGGTCCGCGCGTATCTGAAGAAGAAGCTCTCGCACGCCTCGGTCGGCAAGATCACGATCGAACGCCCCGCCAAAAACGCGCGCATTACCATTCACAGCGCGCGCCCAGGCGTGGTCATTGGCAAGAAGGGCGAGGACATCGAAACGTTGCGGGCGAACCTGCGCAAGATGATGGGCACCGAAGTCGGGCTCAATATCGAGGAGATTCGCAAGCCCGAGATCGACGCGCAGCTCGTCGCCGACTCGATCGCGCAACAGCTGGAGAAGCGCATCATGTTCCGCCGTGCCATGAAGCGCGCGATGCAGAACGCGATGCGCCTTGGCGCCCAGGGCATCAAGATCATGAGCTCGGGGCGGCTGAACGGCATCGAAATCGCGCGTTGCGAGTGGTATCGCGAGGGGCGGGTGCCGCTCCACACGCTGCGCGCGGATATCGATTACGGTTTTGCGGAAGCGAAGACGTCATACGGCGTCATCGGGATCAAGGTTTGGGTGTTCAAGGGCGAAGTGATGCCGCACAACGCGGAGCCGCAAGCGGCCCCGGCGCCTGCGCCCGAAGCACCGAAGAGGGCTCGGAAGCCAGCGGGAGTGAAAAATGTTGCAGCCAGCTAGACGGAAATACCGCAAGGAGCAGAAGGGCCGCAACAAAGGCGTTGCGACCGTCGGCGCCAAGGTCAGCTTCGGCGAATACGGGCTGAAGGCGGTCGGGCGGGGGCGCCTTACCGCACGCCAGATCGAAGCCGCCCGGCGAGCGATGACGCGGCACATCAAGCGGGGAGGGCGGATCTGGATTCGTATCTTCCCCGACAAGCCGGTGTCGCAAAAGCCGGCCGAAGTGAGGATGGGCAATGGCAAGGGTAATCCGGAGTACTACGTCGCCGAGATCCAGCCAGGCAAGGTTCTGTACGAAATGGATGGCGTCGACGAGGCGCTGGCCCGCGAGGCGTTTGCGCTTGCTGCGGCAAAACTGCCGATCAGGACGACCTTCGTCCATCGGCTTCTCGGCTAAGGATTGCGACCATGAAAACTTCCGAACGCAGGAAGGACCTGAAGGCCAAGTCGCCTGATGAGCTCACCACCGAGCTTCATGCGCTGCTGAGAGAGCAGTTCGGCTTGCGCATGCAGAAGGCGACCCAGCAGCTCTCGAATCAATCCAAGCTGCCCGCGGTCCGGCGCAACATCGCCAGAGTGCGAACGCTGCTCACTCACAAATCGAAGATGGCACAGACATGAACGAACTCATGGAACAATCGGACCAACAGCCGACCGATGGCGCCGCGGGGGGCGTGCCCGCCGCCAAGGGCAGCCTGATCCAGACCCAGATCGGCCGGGTCGTGAGCGACAAGATGGACAAGACGGTGACGGTGCTGGTCGAGCACCGCGTCAAGCATCCGCTCTACGGCAAGGTCGTGACCCGCTCCAACAAGTACCACGCGCACGACGAAAACAACGAATACAAGGCGGGCGATTTGGTTGAGATCGAGGCTTGCCGCAAGCTCGCCAAGACCAAGGCATGGCGCGTGAAGCGCTTGATCGAAAAAGCCAAGGATATCTAGGGACTTAAAGCCCGGTGGCGCTTGCCAAGGCTGGCCCAAAGTGCCATACTTATAAGCTTCGCCTGCCGCGCACTGGGCAAGGCTTTTAGGATCCTGAACAGGCAACTCGATCGCGCGGCGGGTTCACCCGGACGGGTTCCAAAACTGGTCGCCGCGAGGCTTGAGTTTCCGCGGCGAGGCAAGTTGGAGAGTTAGCAATGATTCAGATGCAGACAATGCTGGAGGTCGCCGACAACACCGGCGCCCGGCGGGTGATGTGCATTAAAGTGCTCGGCGGCTCAAAGCGCCGGTACGCGCATATCGGCGACATAATCAAGGTCAGCGTGAAGGACGCGGCGCCGCGCGGCCGCGTCAAGAAAGGCGAGATCTACAGCGCGGTAGTCGTTCGCACCCGGCACGGCGTTCGTCGCGACGACGGCGCCAAGATCAAGTTCGACACCAATGCCGCGGTGCTGCTCACGCCCAAGCTCGAGCCGATCGGGACCCGTATTTTCGGGCCGGTCACCCGCGAGCTTCGCACCGAGCGGTTCATGAAGATCGTATCGCTCGCGCCGGAGGTCCTATGACCATGCGCAAGATAAAGAAGGGCGACAACGTGGTCGTGATCGCCGGTCGCGACAAGGGCAAGCGTGGCGATGTTACACAAATCGTCGACGCCGATCATGTTGTAGTCGCCGGCGTCAACCAGGTGAAGCGGCATACGCGGCCCAACCCGATGAAGAATCAGCAGGGCGGGATCGTGACCAAGGAAACGCCGATCCACGTGTCCAACGTTGCGATTTGGAATCCGATCACGCTGAAGGCTGACCGGATCGGATTTCGCAAGCTAGACGACGGCCGCAAGGTTCGCTTCTACAAGTCGAACAAGGAAGTGATCGGAGTTTGACGATGGCCCGCCTTAAGGAAATCTACAACAAGGACGTCGTTCCGGCGCTGGTAAAGCAGTTCGGCTACAAGTCGACCATGCAAGTCCCGCGGATCGAGAAGATCGTGCTCAACATGGGCGTCGGCGAAGCGATTGCCGACAAGAAGATTCTCGAAAATGCGGTCGCCGACATGCAGAAGATTTCCGGCCAGAAGCCGGTGATCACCAAGGCAAAGAAGTCGATCGCGGTTTGGAAGATACGCACGGGTTATCCGATCGGCTGCATGGTGACGCTGCGGCAGGAGCGGATGTACGAGTTTTTCGACCGGCTGGTGTCGATCGCCCTACCGCGCGTGCGCGACTTTCGCGGCGTATCCGCACGCTCCTTCGACGGCCGCGGCAACTTCAACATGGGCGTCAAGGAACAGATCATTTTCCCTGAGATCGAGTACGACAAGATCGATTCGATCAGGGGCATGAATATCACGATCGCGACCACGGCCAAGACCGACGCCGAGGCAAAGGCGCTGCTGGCCGCGTTTAAATTTCCGTTCAAGAACTGACTGAGACCCAAGGACGCCATGGCGAAAAAGGCTGTCGTCAACCGAGATCTGAAGCGTCGCGTGACGGTGAAAAAGTATGCCAAGAAGCGCGCCGAGCTGCAGGCGTCGATCGCCAACATGAGGCTCTCCGACGAGGACCGCCTGGCAGCCCGGCACAAGCTGCAGCAGCTGCCGCGCAACGCGAGTCCGACGCGGCTTCGCAACCGATGCAGGCTGACCGGTCGTCCTCGCGGCGTCTACAGCAAGTTCGGCCTGGGGCGCAACAAGCTGCGCGAGATCGCGATGCGCGGAGAAATTCCCGGAGTGGTCAAGGCCAGCTGGTAATGAGCGCCGGTTTCGCCAGCGCAATGTACATGGCAGTGCCCAGTAACGTGGCAACCGACGTCGCAACTGAGTTGAGGTGACACATGAGCATGACTGATCCGATCGCCGATATGCTGACGCGCATTCGCAATGCGCAGCTCGCGGAAAAGGCCACGGCGCAGATGCCCACATCCAAGGTCAAATTGGCGATCGCCAAAGTGCTCAAGGACGAAGGCTACATCGAAGGTTTCGCCGTCGTCGGCGACGAGGCCAAGCCGCAGCTGGAGATCGCGCTGAAGTACTACGCGGGCCGGCCGGTGATCGAGAAAATCGAGCGGGTGTCGAAGCCGGGCTTGCGCATCTACAAAGGCAAGGACGACATCCCGCGGGTGATGAACGGACTGGGAATCGCCATCGTCTCGACCTCGCACGGCGTGATGACCGATCGCAAGGCACGCGCCACCGGCGTCGGCGGCGAAGTGCTGTGCATCGTTGCGTGACGGAGAGAAGAACATGTCTCGCATAGGCAACAACCCGATCAAGCTGCCGCCGAAGGTCGAAGTGAATGTCGGCCCAGGCGAAATCTCGGTCAAGGGTCCGCTCGGAACGCTGTCGCGCCAGTTCGGGACCGCCATCACCGTTGAAAAAGACGGCGACACGCTGGTGTTCAAGGCGGTCAACGCGGAGGCAAGTGCGATGCACGGCACCTTGCGCGCGCTGGTCGCAAACATGGTCAAGGGCGTGATCGACGGTTACGAAAAGAAGCTCACGCTGGTCGGCGTCGGATATCGCGCCCAGGCCGCGGGCGACAAGCTCAATCTGTCGCTGGGTTTTTCGCATCCGGTGGTGCACCGGATGCCCAAGGGTGTGAAGGTCGAAACGCCGCTGCAGACGGAGATCGTGATCAAGGGCATCGACAAGCAGCAGGTCGGGCAGGTCGCGGCCGAGATTCGGGCCTACCGTCCACCCGAGCCGTACAAGGGCAAGGGCGTTCGCTACGTCGGCGAGCGGGTTGTGATCAAGGAGACGAAGAAAAAATAACGCGACGGTCAAAAGTACAAACCTACTTTTGACCGAAGCAGTCACTCTCGAATCGCCGGCAGAGCCGGACGATTCGAGACGGAAAAAGCTGGAAAGGGCTGTAGCCATGAACAAGAAAGACGCTCGAGTCCGCCGCGCCCGCAAAACCCGGGCGCGCATCGCCGAGCAGCGCGCCAACCGGCTGGTCGTCAGCCGGTCGAACTGCCACATCTACGCGCAGATCGTCGCTCCGTCCGGCGACAAGATCCTGACCAGCGCGTCGACGCTCGAAGGCGACGTCCGCAAGGACTTGAAGAACGGTGGGAATAAGGCCGCGGCGGCGGTAGTTGGAAAGCGCATCGCGGAAAAGGCGAAACAGCTGGGTATCGATGCGGTTGCGTTCGACCGTTCCGGATTCAAGTATCACGGTCGCGTGAAGGCGCTGGCCGACGCCGCCCGCGAGGGCGGCTTGAAGTTCTAGCGCCCGCGACATAAGCGGCAACAACGGGAACGAACATGGCAAAGCCAATGGGCAGGCAGCAAGGCAGGCAACAGCAGGACGATCGCGGCGACGGCCTGCGCGAGAAGATGATCGCCATCAACCGCGTCACCAAGGTGGTGAAGGGCGGACGCATTCTCGCCTTTGCGGCGCTGACGGTGGTCGGCGACGGCGACGGCCGCGTCGGCATCGGCAAGGGCAAGGCCAAGGAAGTTCCGGTCGCGGTGCAGAAGGCTATGGAAGAAGCGCGGCGCAGGATGATCAAGGTGCGCCTCAAGAACGGCTCGCTGCATCACGCCGTTCAGGGACGTCATGGCGCGACCAAGGTTTTCATGCAGCCGGCGTCGGAGGGGACCGGCATTATCGCCGGTGGGCCGATGCGCGCGGTGTTCGATGTGGTCGGCGTGACCAACATCCTCGCCAAGTGCCACGGCTCGACCAACCCGTACAACATCGTACGCGCGACCCTGAATGCGCTCGAGCACTGCAATTCGCCGGCGGAAATCGCCGCCAAGCGCGGCTTGACGGTCGAGCAGCTGACGGAAGGTTAGAGCCATGGCGGCGGAAAAGACAATTGGAACGGTGCGAGTGACGCTGGTGCGCGGGCTGATGGGCAAGAAGCCCGACCATCGCGACACCGTGCGCGGGCTGGGCCTTAAATGGCGCAACCACACGGTCGAGTTGCAGGACACGCCAGAGACGCGCGGCATGATCAACAAGATCGGCTACATGCTCCGGGTCGCCGAGGCAAAAGGCTGAAGGACAAGATGATGCGATTGAATACCATCAAGCCCGCGGCTGGAAGCAAGAAGGCCAAGCGCCGTGTCGGCCGCGGCATCGGCTCAGGACTGGGCAAGACCGCGGGACGCGGCCACAAAGGCCAGAAATCGCGCTCGGGCGGGTTTCACAAGGTCGGGTTCGAAGGCGGTCAGATGCCGCTTCAGCGCCGCCTGCCCAAGCGTGGATTCAAGTCGCGCACGCACGGCGATGCCGCCGAAGTGCGGCTGTCCGATCTGGCCAAGATTCCGGTCGCGGACATCGATCTTCTGGCGCTCAAGGCCGCCGGACTCGTGCATCCCGGCGCCAAGACGGTGAAAGTGATCAAGACCGGCGAGATCACGAAGGCGGTGAAACTGTCCGGCGTGCTGGCGACCAAGGGCGCCCGCGCGGCGATCGAAGCCGCCGGCGGCAGCATCGCCTAGAGAAAAAGAGAACTACCCAGTCTTAAAGCACCGATACAGGAATCAATTTGGCCACCATCAATCCAGCGCAAAAGAGCGGCAACCGATACGCAGACCTGAAAAAACGCCTGCTGTTTCTGCTCGGCGCGCTCGTCGTTTATCGCGTCGGAACGCACATCCCCGTGCCGGGGATCAACGCGTCGGTGCTCGACGAATTGTTCAGGTCACAGCAGGGCGGCATCCTCGGTCTGTTCAATGTATTTTCCGGTGGCGCGCTCTCCCGGTTTTCTATCTTTGCGCTGGGGATCATGCCGTACATTTCGGCGTCGATCATCATGCAGTTGTGCACGGTGGTCGTCCCGACGCTCGAAGCGCTCAAGAAAGAGGGCGAGACCGGTCGCCGCAAGATTACCCAGTACACCCGGTACGCGACCTTGGGACTCGCCTTCTTCCAGGGGCTCGGAATCTCGATTGCGCTGGAAGCGCAGGCTGGATTGGTGGTCGACCCGGGTGTGGCATTCCGCTTCCTCTCGGCGATCACCCTGGTGACCGGGACGATGTTCCTGATGTGGCTGGGCGAGCAGATCACGGAGCGGGGCCTGGGCAACGGGATTTCGCTGATCATCTTTGCCGGCATCGCCGCCGGCCTGCCACGCGCCATCGGGCAGACGCTGGAGCAGCTCAACACAGGCGCGTATTCGATCCCTCTGGTCCTGGGTATCGTCGTGCTGGTGGTCGCCGTCACGGCTTTCGTGGTGTATGTCGAGCGGGCGCTGCGCAAGATCCAGGTGAATTACGCCAAGCGCCAGGTCGGCAACAAGGTCTATGCCGGCCAGCAATCGTTTCTGCCGCTCAAGCTCAACATGGCCGGCGTGATTCCGCCGATTTTCGCTTCGTCGATCATTCTCTTTCCTGCGACGCTGGCGCAGTGGTTTGGCTCGAGTGAGAACACGATCTGGCTGCGCGACCTCGCGGCGACGCTTGCCCCTGGCCAGCCGGTGCACGAGATACTGTACGCGGCGGCGATCATATTTTTCTGCTTCTTCTATACGGCGCTACAGTACAACCCGAAGGAGACCGCGGAGAATCTCAAGAAGAGCGGCGCGTTCATCCCCGGATACCGTCCCGGCGAGCAGACCGGGAAGTACATCGAGAAGATAACCTTGCGTTTGACGCTTCTTGGCTCGATATATCTGGTTGTGGTCTGCTTTATCCCGAACTTTCTCATCGCCTGGAAGAATGTGCCCTTTTACTTCGGCGGGACTTCGCTCCTGATCATTGTGGTCGTGACCATGGACTTCATGACTCAGGTGCAGGCATATGTGATGTCGCAGCAGTACGAGAGCCTCCTCAAGAAGGCGAACTTCAAGGGTGGCGGGCTGCCGACACGATGAGAGTTGTATTGACTGCCTGCCCTCACCCCTTTCGCCTTTCCTGCAATCGGGCGAGCGGAAATGGAATGGGTCGCTTCGCGACTGGCTGGTGAACGGATGGCGAAAGAAGAAACGATACAGATGCAGGGAGAAGTCCTGGAGACGCTGCCTAACGCGACGTTCCGGGTGAAGCTGGAGAATGGGCACGTAGTCCTTGGCCACATCTCCGGGAAGATGCGGATGCACTACATCAAGATTTTGCCGGGCGACAAGGTGACGGTGGACCTTACGCCGTACGACCTGTCCCGGGCGCGGATCATTTTCCGCGCGAAGTAGGGCCGAAATTGGACCTACGGCTGGGGGCCTAAGTCGGACCTACGGCCGAAGCGAAAGGAAGAGCGATGAAAGTACTGGCTTCAGTCAAGAAGATTTGCCGCAATTGCAAGATTATCCGGCGCCACGGTGTCGTGCGAGTGATTTGCACGGATCCCCGCCACAAGCAGCGGCAAGGCTAACGGAAACGAACGATAGGGTAAGCACATGGCCCGTATTGCAGGCGTCAACATTCCGAATCACCAGCATGCCGAAATCGCGCTGACCGCGATTTATGGCATCGGGCGTCCCCGCGCGCGCATGATCTGCATGGCCGCGGGTGTCGGCCACGCGACCAAGATCAAGGATCTTTCCGACGCGCAAATGGACAAGCTGCGCGAGCTCGTCGGCAGGTATACCGTCGAAGGCGACCTGCGCCGCGAGGTGACCATGAGCATCAAGCGGCTGATGGACCTCGGCTGCTACCGTGGCGTGCGACACCGCAAGGGGTTGCCCGTTCGCGGTCAGCGCACGCGCACCAACGCGCGGACCCGCAAGGGACCGAAGAAGGCCCGGCAGGCGACAGCGTCGCGCGGAGCCGCCAAGCCGGCCAGCAGCCCCGCCGCCGCCAAGCCGGCCGCGAAATAGCTGAAACAAGTGAAGCCGCCGATCAAGGATTGAGAACATAGGGAACTAACGAATGGCACAGGCACCGACCAAGACCGTCACGCGGACGCGCAAGAAGGTCAAGAAGAACATCTCTGAAGGCATTGCGCACATCCACGCGTCGTTCAACAACACGATCATCACTATCACCGATCGCCAGGGCAATGCCTTGTCCTGGGCGACGTCGGGCGGTGCCGGTTTCAAGGGCTCACGCAAGTCGACGCCGTTCGCTGCCCAGGTTGCCGCCGAATCGGCGGGCAAGGCGGCGCAGGAATGCGGTGTCAAGAACCTCGAGGTCCGGATCAAGGGCCCTGGTCCCGGCCGCGAGTCGGCGGTGCGTGCCCTGAATGCGCTTGGTCTCAAGATCAGCAGCATTTCGGACGTGACACCCGTGCCGCACAACGGCTGCCGGCCGCCGAAACGCCGGAGAATCTAGGGCGGGTTTTTCCTATGTTTTTGTGCTGAAAATCGTCGGGCTCTGCCTGCGATTTTCAGGTAACTAAAACCGGACAAAAGTAGGGGTTCACTTTTGTCCGAAAGGACAATTATGGCTCGATACACCGGACCAAAATGCAAGCTGGCGCGACGGGAAGGGACCGATCTCTTTCTGAAAAGCGCGCGTCGATCGCTCGACTCCAAGTGCAAGCTCGACTCCAAGCCAGGTCAACATGGCGTGAAATCGGGCATGCGCCAGTCGGACTACGGCAACCAACTGCGCGAGAAGCAGAAGCTGCGCCGCACCTACGGCATCCTCGAGCGGCAGTTCCGCCGCTATTTCACCATG
>VBDA01000305.1:0-10687 GCA_005883655.1 Betaproteobacteria bacterium
GTGATGCATAACATCATCGAGAAGTCGGGTGCCTGGTACGCATACAACGGCGACAAGATCGGCCAAGGCAAGGACAACACCCGCGAATGGCTGAGAGAGCACGGTGAGGTCGCGGCAGAGATCGAGGCCAAGATCCGCGCCGCAGTCGGCGTTCCGGTGGCCACCGGACGCAGCCTAGCTGCAACTCCTATCGACGAGTAATGTCGCTTTCCGCTTGGTCACGCGCACACTCAGGGCGCAAGCGATCCGACTGCTCGCGCGGCGTGAGTACGCACGCGCGGAGCTGGAATCGCGGCTGGTAGGTGCCGGCGCGGACCTCGCTGAGGTCCGCAATATACTGGACGATTTGGGGACCCAAGGTCTCCTTTCCGATCAGCGTTTCGCGCAGGGGGTCGTCAGCCAAAAGGCAGGGCGCTACAGTCGCCGCAGCATTGCGGGAGGGCTGAAGGCGAAGGGGGTCGCGTCCAGCGACATCGACAGTGCCCTGCGCGAAGCGGATCTCGACGACGATGCCGCGCTCCGGACATTGTGGCAGCGGCGTTATGGGCAGCTGCCCGCCAGCGACCGCGAAAAGGCGCGGCAAGTGCGCTATTTGCAGGCCCGTGGCTTTTCGATATCCGCCATCCTGAAGCTATTGCGCAGTCCGCCACAATAAGCTCCGGAATGACCTGCGGGTTGCTGTGCTAACATATTGAATTCAAAGAGCGTCATAGGCTTTGCCCCGGCCTCTTGAGCTCAACGCATCCCGTCGCCACCTAAGCTTCGCGCCCGCATGAAAGCCGCCGACATCCGCCGCAACTTCCTCGAGTACTTCGCCTCGAACGGCCACACCATTGTCCCTTCTGCGCCGCTGATTCCGGCCAATGATCCGACATTGCTGTTCACCAACAGCGGCATGGTGCAGTTCAAGGATGTCTTCCTCGGCACCGATCGGCGCAGCTATGTCCGCGCGGCGGACGTGCAGCGCTGCCTGCGCGCGGGAGGGAAGCACAACGATCTCGAGAACGTCGGCTACACCGCGCGCCATGGCACGTTCTTCGAAATGCTCGGCAACTGGTCGTTCGGTGACTACTTCAAGCGCGAAGCGATCCGATACGCGTGGGAGCTCCTGACCGACGTTTACAAGCTGCCCGCGGAGAAGCTCTGGGTTACGGTGTATCAGACCGATGATGAGGCCTATGACGCGTGGGCGAACGACATCGGCGTCCCGCGCGAGCGCATCGTGCGCATCGGCGACAACAAAGGCGCGCCGTACGCGTCGGACAACTTCTGGCAGATGGCCGACACCGGTCCCTGTGGTCCTTGCAGCGAGATCTTCTACGATCATGGGCCGGAGATTCCGGGCGGGCCGCCAGGATCACCGGACGCTGAAGGTGATCGTTACATCGAAATCTGGAACCTCGTTTTCATGCAGTTCGATCGCGACGCCCAAGGCAAGCTGGCGCCGCTGCCGAAGCCGTGCGTCGATACCGGCATGGGACTCGAGCGGCTTGCCGCCGTACTGCAGGGCGTGCACAGCATCTTCGAGATCGATCTCTTCCGCGAGCTGATCGGTGCCGCCGCGAAACTCACCGGCGCGAACGATCTGACTTCGCCTTCGCTCAACGTCATCGCCGATCACATCCGCGCCTGCGCATTTCTGATCGTGGACGGCGTCATTCCAAGCAACGAGGGCCGCGGTTATGTGCTGCGCCGTATCATCCGCCGGGCGATCCGCCATGGCTACCAGCTGGGCCAGACGTCGCCATTCTTCAACCAGCTTGTGCCGGAGTTGTCGCGCTTGATGGGCGACGCCTATCCCGAGCTGCCGCTGAAGCAGGACTACGTCGTGCGCGTACTCAAGGCGGAAGAAGAACGCTTCGCGGAAACGCTCGAGCACGGAATGAAGGTGCTCGAAGCCGCGCTCGCCGATGCCGACAAAGCAGGCACCAAAATGCTGTCCGGCGAAACCGCGTTCACGCTCTACGACACCTTCGGATTTCCGCTCGACCTGACCGCGGACGTGGGCCGCGAACGCGGCTTTACCGTCGACCAGGCGGTATTTGACGCGGCGATGGAAAAACAGCGCGCCCGCGCCCGCGCCGCATCGTCGTTCAAGGCGGGCGGAGCGCTGCCGTACTCCGGCGCCAAGACGGTGTTCGATGGCTACAAAACGCTCTCAGAGGAGGGTCGCGTCACCGCGTTGTTTCGCGATGGCACCTCGGTCGACGCGCTCAGTGCCGGTCAAGAAGGAATTGTCGTGCTCGATCGCACGCCGTTCTACGCCGAATCGGGCGGTCAGGTCGGAGATCGCGGCGAGCTCACCAAGAGCGGAGTTTGTCTGACGCTGTTTGCGGTTCACGATGCGCAAAAGGTCCAGCCCGATGTCGTCGGCCATCATGGAGAGGTGAAAACCGGAGAGCTGCGCGTGGGCGACATCGTCTGTGCACAGGTCGACTCCCACACGCGCGAGCGCGCTGCCCTCAACCATTCCGCGACGCACCTGATGCACGCTGCGTTGCGCAAGGTTCTCGGCGACCATGTGCAGCAGAAGGGCTCGCTGGTCGATGCCGAACGCACGCGATTCGATTTTTCGCACACGCAGCCGATGACTGATGAGGAAATTCGCACCGTCGAAGCGCTTGTCAACCGCGCTATCCGCGCCAACTACGCCGTCGAGACCCGGCTCATGTCCTACGACGACGCGATCAAGGCCGGCGCGATGGCGCTGTTCGGCGAGAAATATGGTGACGAGGTGCGTGTTCTCAGCATGGGCGACTTTTCGACCGAGCTGTGCGGCGGTACCCATGTTCAGCGCACCGGAGACATTGGTTACTTCAAGATCATCTCCCAGTCGGGAGTTGCCGCCGGCATCCGCAGGGTCGAAGCGGTGACCGCCGAGGCGGCGCTTGCGCACACGCATCAACTTGAAAGACGACTCAGCGATGCTGCCCAGGCACTCAAGGCGCCCCCTACAGAAATCACGACGAAAATTCAGCAGCTTCTCGATGGCACCAAGATGCTCGAAAGGGAGCTTGCGCGTCTCAAAGGCAAGCTTGCATCAGGTCAGGGTGGCGACCTCGCCGCCCAGGCGGTCGAAGTCAATGGCGCCAAGGTTCTCGCCGCAACGATCGATGGCGCAGACGCCAAGGTGCTGCGCGAGACCATCGACCAACTCAAAGGCAGGTTCAAAAGCGCTGCGATCGTGCTCGGCTCGACCGACGGAACCAAGGTGACGCTGATAGCCGGCGTGACATCCGATCTGACAGGCCGGATCAAGGCCGGCGATCTGGTCAATCACGTTGCGACCCAAGTCGGAGGCAAAGGAGGCGGAAGGGCGGACATGGCACAAGCAGGTGGAACCGATCCCGCCGGTCTGCCGGCTGCGCTGGCCAGCGTCAAGAGCTGGGTCGAAGAGCGGCTGTAGGTTCTGGATTCGAGCGAGAAGGTCGGTCATGGCACTGCGCCCGGAAGCCACGCTGGACAAATTTCTGAACCGGGGAGCAGGCCGTCTCCCGGGCTTGATCGGCATCCACTTTACCGAGATTGCCGAGAATCGCGTCGGCGCCGAGCTCGACATCCGGGACGAGCTCCTGGCTCCCAACGGATACCTGCATGCGGCAACGGTGATCGCGCTTGCGGATACCGCGTGCGGCTACGGCTGCATTGCCCACCTGCCGCCCGGCGCGGAAAACTTCACGACCATCGAGCTGAAGAGCAATTTCCTGGGGACCGCGCGCGATGGCACCATCGTCTGTGTCGCGACGCCCGCGCATCTCGGCAGAGCGACGCAGGTGTGGGACGCGATAATTACCACGCGGGCAAGCGGGCGGCGAATTGCACTGTTTCGCTGCACACAGCTGATCCTCTGGCCGCGACAGGCGTGAGTCTTATCGTGTCCGATCGCCGATGCGGTAAAAGCGAGCTTCGACCGATGTCCGCTTCAGCTTGGGGCCGACACCTGCCGATTGCATCTAACCGTTTGTTCCTTCTCGGTTACCTCTAATCGGTCCGCGGCGCCGAAGAAACCGCGAAGCTCTATGATGCTGGCCAATCTCTGCGCTGCCGGCGTGGTCGCCCCGTGCAGAGCCTTGCAACCGGGATTTCCCGAAATTACAGGATTGGTCGACCATGAAAATCAGATTGTTTCGCTCCGTCACCGCGCTAGCCGTAGCCGCGACCCTTCTGGGTGGCGTTACGCTGGCGCGTGCGGAAGGCATTACGTCCGAGCAGGCGCAGCAGATCCTCGACGAGCTGAAAGCCATTCGCAAGACGCTCGAGACGCGCCCGGCAGTTCCCGCACAACCGGCCGCGCCTGCGCCGGTCGACGACAAGGTAAGCATGGCCTTCACGTCCGGCGGCTTCTCGGTCGGCAAGGAAAATGCGCCCCTGGTGTTGATCGAATACACCGATTACCAGTGCCCGTTCTGTCAGCGGTACCACAACGACTCGTTTGCGCAGATCAAGGCCAATTTCATCGATACCGGCAAGATTCGCTACGTCAGCCGCGACTTTCCGCTGCCGTTCCACGAAAATGCGCGGCGCAGCGCCACGGCCGCGCGGTGTGCGGCCGAGCAGGGCAAGTTCTGGGAATTGCGGCACACGATGATCGTCAACGCGAATCAGCTTCAGGCCGACAAGCTTGGCGGATACGCGCAGGCAGCGTCGCTGGACGTGCCCAAGTTCCAGGCCTGCGTCGATTCGGACAAGTTCAAAGCCGCGATCGACAAGGACATCGCCGAAGGCTCTGCGGCGGGCATCAACGGAACCCCTTCATTCGTGCTCGGACGTGTCGAGAATGGCAAGCTGCAAGGCGTGAGGATGGTCGGTGCCATGCCGTATGCCCAGTTCGAAGCCAAGATTCAGGATATGCTGAAGCAGACCGCCAAGAACTGATCGCCGCCTTCGCTTCGAGCATTGATTGCCGCGTTCGCGGCGACGTATACGATGGCCGCATTCGCGGCGTCAGCGATAACCGGGCCACGTGCGAAATTGCGCGTGGCCCCTTTTTTCGCCCCTGTCGGCCGTGTCGCACCGTCCGGTCGGCGGCAAGCCCGATGATCTCCTGATCGTCGTCATGCGCTGCCTGCTGCTCGCTTTTTCGCTCGGCATCGTGATGCTCCAGCAGCAGGCAAGCTTGCCCGCGCGCTGGCACGCGGCCTATGCGCTGCTTCCCGTCCTGGGAGCGATAGCGTGCGCGATCTTTTCGAGCCGTGCCGTCGGTGCCCGACGCACGATCTCCCGCGCCGCCGCGCTGCTGATTGCCGCCTTCGCAATCGGCATGGCCGGATTCTTCTATGCGGCGTGGCGCGCCGACACCCGGCTTGCCGACGCGCTGCCGTCTGCGTGGGAAGGGCAGGACATCGAACTGGTCGGCATCGTCGACGACCTGCCGCAGCCGGCGGATCGAGGCACCCGGTTCGCGTTTGCGGTGGAAAAGATACTGACCCCGGACGCTGTCGTGCCGTCGCGCTTGTCGCTCGCCTGGTACAACGGTTGGCCTCGAGATGGGGCGAAGAACGGAGCAAAGGAGGGCGCAAAGGAGGGCGCAAAGGAGGGCGCAAAGGAGGGCCGCGATCCCCGAGATCCATGCCGGCGAGCGCTGGGCCCTCACGGTGAGGCTCAAGCGGCCGCATGGCACCGTTAACCCGTATGGTTTCGACGTCGAGGCGTGGCTTCTTCAAAACGAATTTCGCGCGACCGGCTATGTGCGCGCGGACGATGACAATCGCCGCGTCGATGCATTCGCCGCGCGCGCCACCGACTATGTTGCGCGCGCCCGCGAGTCGATACGCGCGCGGATCCTGGGGGCGCTCGAGGGCCGCCGCTACGCGGGAGTCATCGCCGCACTGGCGATCGGGGACGAGCGCGCGATTCCCAACGAGCAGTGGCAATTGTTCAACCGCACCGGCATCGGCCACTTGATCTCGATCTCCGGACTGCATATCACGTTCTTTGCGGCGCTGATCGGAAGCATCGCGTACTGGTTATGGAAGATGAGTCACAAGCTGACTACGCGATTGCCGGCGCGCAAGGCCGCCGCCGTCGCGGGCGTGACGGCGGCGTTTGTCTATGTGCTGCTGGCCGGCTTCGAAATTCCGGCGCAACGAACGCTCTACATGCTGATCGTCGCGGCGATCGGGCTCTGGCTTGGCCGGCCCGGCAGCGCGTCCGTGGTGTGGCTGTGGGCGCTGGCCGTGGTCCTGGTGTGGGACCCGTGGGCGACGCTGACTCCCGGCTTCTGGCTCTCTTTCGGCGCTGTCGGGTTGCTGCTCTACATCGGCGTCGGCCGAATCGGAGGCGCTTCCAAGTGGCGCGAGGCACTCCGAGCGCAGGGCGCGATTACGCTCGGCCTCATACCGCTGATGCTGGTGCTCTTTCAGCAGATATCCATTGTTTCGCCGCTGGCGAACGCGGTGGCGATTCCGGTGGTCACCTTCATCGTGGTGCCGCTGACGCTGGCATCGATCGTGGTGCCCTGGGATGTCCTGCTGATCATCGCCCATCAGACATTCGCATGGGTCGCGCTGCTGCTCGAATGGTTGAGCACGATGCCGGCGGCGGTATGGCAGCAGCATGCGCCCGCCATCTTCGCCGCCGTCGCCGGAATGCTGGGCGTTCTCTGGCTGCTCGCTCCTCGCGGAGTCCCGGGTCGCCCTCTTGGACTGATCTGGCTTTTGCCGCTGTTCGTCATCGTTCCGTTGCTGCCGGCGATGGGGGCCTTCCGGGTCACCGTGCTCGATGTCGGTCAGGGGCTCGCGGTGCTGGTGCAGACGCACACTCACTCGCTCCTGTACGACACCGGTCCCCGTTTCAGCGAGACTGCCGACGCTGGCAATCGCATTATCGCGCCGCTGCTGCGCGCCACCGGCGTCGCACGGCTCGACGGCATGATCGTGAGTCATCAGGACAACGATCACAGCGGCGGAGCGCTCTCGCTTCTTCAAACGGTTCCGGTCGAATGGGTCGCGTCATCGCTGAAGCCCGATCACCCTGTCGTTCGCGCGCGGGCCGAGCGCGGCGAAGCCGCGTGGCGCTGCCTCGCCGGTCAGCAGTGGACATGGGACGGAGTCGAGTTCGCGATGCTGCACCCGGTGGCCGCGAACTACGTCAATCCGAAGCTCAAACCGAACGATCTCTCCTGCGTGCTGCGGGTAAGCAACGCGGCCGGAAGCGCGCTACTGACGGGCGACATAGAGGCACGCACCGAATCGGATCTTATCCACCGCGAGCCGACTCGGCTTCGTTCGGACGTGCTGGTCGTCCCGCACCACGGCAGCCGGACGTCGTCGACCCCGGCGTTCGTCGCTTCGGTACGGCCGGAGGTCGCTGCATTCACGCCAGGTTACCGCAATCGGTTCAATCATCCGCGCCCCGAGATCGTCGAGCGGTACGTCGCGGCAGGCGTGCACAATTATCGAACCGACTACGATGGCGCCCTGACATTCACCTTCGACGAAGGCGCATCGCACGTCCCTCGCCGCGAGCGTGCTCACGACGGGCACTATTGGTGGGACATGCCGGCGGAGGGTGAGCTCGCGTCACTCGATTAGTGCGACGGCATCGCGCACCCATATCTGCTGGCGATGACGCTCGCTACGGTCCCGGCGGAGCGCGCGAGCGCGCTCGATGCGCCCACTCAGCCGCTCAAGCTCTCCACCGCGCAAGGCCCCGCGTATCCATTGGGCAAAGCGGGCGAAATCTGGGCGACGCTTATTCGCGAGCGATCGGGAGGACGTCTTGCGGTCACCCATTTCCCGGGCGCGACGCTATCGGCGCGCGATCCCGCGCGAGAATTCGGTGCCTTGCGTGACCGTACCTTCGAGCTCGCGGTGGGCTCCACATTCGTGTGGTCGGCGCAGGTGCCGCAACTCAACGTGCTCGCGTTACCATGGCTCGTGCCTGATGCACCGGAGCTCGAAGCGCTGGTCGACGGCGACGTTGGCAAGCGGCTCTCCGCAACGCTCGAAGCTGCCGGCGTCGTTCCGGTTGCGTGGGTCGCAAACGGATTCATCGAGCTCGCGAGCAAGGTACCGGTGAACAAGCCAGCCGATCTCGCCGGGATGCAGGTTCGGGTGCAGCCCTCGCCGCTGGTCGAAGAGACCCTGGCCGCGCTCAAGGCACGGCCTTCCGCAATGAGCGCCGCGGACGCGCGCGCGGCGCTGGAAAGCGGGCGGCTCGACGGACAGGAAACGAGCATCGCCGCCTATTCGGCGTCGCGTCTCTATGCGGGCCCGCTTACTCATTTGCAGCTTTGGCACGCACATGCGGATGCATTGGTATTCGGGGTAAACCGATCGGTTTGGGAGTCGTGGCCCCAATCCGACCGTCAACTCGTGCGCGAAGCGGCCGTGGAAGCTTCGCAGGAGGCGCTTGCGATGGCGCGGCGGCTCGCCGACGATAGCGCCCTGGCGAAGCTGGGTGCGCAAGGCGCCGTCGTGACTCGCCTTACGCCAGCGGGCAGGGACACGTTTCGCGAAGCCGCGCGCGAAGTGTACGATCGATGGACGCCGATCATCGGCGCCGAGCTGGTCGAAGCGGCGCAAGCTGAGATCGCCGGCAGACGGTCCACCCGCTGAGCATCGAGCCTACGAAACGAAGCGCCCGAGTCGCACCGCGGTCTCCCCGCGTTTGGGTTTGCGGGTCGGCATGATCAACACGCAATCGTCGTGCGGCGTGCGAATTTCGGTGCCGCCGTCCACGGCGTAGACGGTGCCGGCCCGGCGGATCAGCTGCAGGCCGTGCACCGGTGTCACCGTCGCCGTCACCTCGACGATACGCTGAAGAGGCGGCGTCCCCTCGTCCAGATGCCGCTCGGCCAAGCCATGCTCGAGCATCCCGAAGTGGTTGAGAAACCGGAGTAGCGACTGCCGCGCAACCCGCGGCGCCGCGGCCTCCCAGTGCTGGCCGCATTCGACCAGCAGCGCGCTGCGCGGGTCCGCGGGATCGTCAAAGAATGCGTAGTCGCGCAACCGCTGACCGGCAACGTGGCCACTGTCGATGACGACGTGCTGTGGCATCCCGATCGCCTTGGCGAGCTCGACGCCTTTTCGCTGGCGGCCTGCCATCGCCAGCGGAAGGCAGGGTTCCGACATCGAATGCAAATCGAGCAGATGGTCGGTGCGGTCGACGATCGGCCTGAGCTCGCGAGCGCGCGCAAGCTCGGCGCTCCGGCGCGGGCCGTCCAGCACTTCGCGCGTCCACAGACGGTTAAAGTCCTCGTCCACACAGCGCGACTCGAACGGATTGGAATGGTCGAAGCGAAGATACGCTCCGACATTTGCGAAGACCAGCGTCAACGTGCCTCGCGCGGGGCGGATCTTTTCGCGAAGAAGCCAATCGATGGCGATCGCGCCGCAGACCTCGTTGCCGTGAGTCAGTGCCTGAATGAGGACATGCGGCCCGGGCCGGACGTTAGTGAACGTCCATACATACGGTGTACCTTGATTGCCGGCGGCGTAGGGCGCGAGATCGGGAAATGCGATGTCGATCGGAGGATTGAGCGCAGGCGCCCCGACCTGGCTGTTACGGTTCACTAGGGCCTAATACAGACTTGATCGGCGAGGCGGCGCATGAACGCTTCGCACAGCGCAAGCTGGTCGAGCGCAACCCATTCGTTGGGTTGGTGCGCCTGCTCGATGTGGCCAGGACCGCAGATGATGGCCGCGATTCCGGCGTTGTGAAACAACGATGCTTCGGTGCCGAAGGAGACCTTGCTGTACTCGTGCGTGCCGCTGCACGAACGGCCAAGCTCGGCAATTTCGTTTCCTCCGTGCGTATCGAAGCCGGGTAGCGTCGACAGCGCGTCGAATTCGATAGACGTTTCCGAATTGACGGCGTGCATCTCAGGCAACAGCGTGGCCGCGAAATGCTTGACCTCGGCCAGCAATTCTTCCGGATCGTCGAACGGAAGGTGACGAAATTCGAAGTCGAA
This sequence comes from Betaproteobacteria bacterium, assembly GCA_005883655.1. Taxonomy (GTDB): domain Bacteria; phylum Pseudomonadota; class Gammaproteobacteria; order Burkholderiales; family Casimicrobiaceae; genus PALSA-1003. The sequence continues at coordinate 9,914 of VBDA01000305.1, forward strand.
GACGCAGTCGCGGGGCACGATGTTCAACGCCGTACCGCCGCGGATCACGCCGGTGTGTACCGTCGTGTATGGGACGTCATACCCCGAATCGAACCGCCCGCGCTCGCGAAACCGCCGCGCCATCTGCGTGAGCATCATCACGATTTCGCATGCGACCTGAATTGCATTGACTCCGCGCGGAGTCAGAGACGAGTGCACTTCGTGGCCGCGGACGCGGCAGCGGTAGCTCTTTTTCCCCTTGTGCGCGACGACAGGGCGCATTCCGGTGGGCTCGCCCACGATACAGCCGGCGGGGGTAATGCCACGATGACGGAGGTCCGCGATCAGCCGCCGCACGCCGATGCAGCCGACCTCCTCGTCGTACGAGAGCGCGAAGTGCAGCGGCCGCCTGAGACCGCGACGCAGAAATTCGGGAACCAGCGCGAGACCGGTTGCCGAGAAGCTCTTCATGTCGGTGACGCCGCGGCCGTAAAGCTTGTCGTCCTTGACTGTCGCGACGAAGGGGTCGGTATCCCAGGGCTGCCCATCGACCGGGACGACATCGGTATGACCCGAAAGAACAATGCCCCGCTCCTTGACGTTTCCATCGGCGGGAAGGGTCGCGAACAAATTTGCTTTGCGGCTGTCGTCATCGAATGTCAGTTGCGAATCGATGCCGTGGCCCGCAAGATAGTCGCGAACCCAATCGATCAGCGCCATGTTCGAATCGCGACTGGTCGTATTGAACGCGACCAGCGTTTGGATGAGCTCCATGGCAGCGAGTTGAGGCCGGAC
>VBDA01000305.1:10860-11176 GCA_005883655.1 Betaproteobacteria bacterium
ACGGCGATCCAACTGGAGCACGACTTTGGCCAGCATATTCGTGCGCGACGGTAGGCGAGTCATGTTATCGGTGTCGGAGGGAAACATGATGCGTATGTCGAATCTCGTCCTCGCCGCTTTTTTGGCGATGCCGCGCTGCTTTGCGCAAGCAAGCGATCTGCCGATCGAGGAAATCAAGCTTCCGCCCGGCTTCAAGATCGAGCTCCTGGCGCGCGTCGAAAACGCGCGCCAGATGGCGCTCGGCGCCAAGGGCACTTTGTTCGTCGGATCGATGCAGGCGGGGAAAGTGTACGCGGTGCAATCGAAGCCGCCCGGC
>VBDA01000306.1 GCA_005883655.1 Betaproteobacteria bacterium
CATTCCCGACGACGAAAGAAACGGCAATCCGCTTTGTCTTCGTCGTTGCGCTTGCGTTCAACTGCCCCAGTTGTAGGTGGCAACAACAGGAGAGAAGCACCACGTGTCAACCCCCCAATCTAATTACTCGCCTTGGCCGACTACGCGGTCGCCCCAAACAAAAAGACGAGTTGCTTTACCCGCACGCTGCACCGGCGCCGGTTCGCCTCGGTCATTAGGAAACGTGATGCTGCAGGACGAAACGCGAGGGCAGGCTACTTGATGCCAAGTCTTTCCATTCTGTAGCGCATCGCCCGAAACGTAATCCCTAACAGCTTGGCCGCTGCAGTGCGGTTGTACCGAGTCTTTTCCAGCGCCTCGTTGATGGCGGTACGCTCGACGCGATCCAGATAATCCTGAAGCGGCCACTTGTCTCCCGTGGGCAGCGAGGCGTCGGCTTCTTCGGGCGGCGGAGTGAGATGCAGATCGTCGGCTGAGATCTTGAGCGCGTCGGCCGCGAGCGACAGGCCTCGCTCGAGAATGTTTTCCAGCTCGCGAACATTGCCCGGGAAAGGGTAGGCTTCCAGCGCGGTGGCGGCCTGTGGGTCGAGCTTCGCCGGCATGCCACGCGCCAGCTTTTTGAGTATCGCGTCGGCGATCGACGGGATATCCTCGCGCATCTCACGCAGGCTCGGCATGGCGAGCTCGATGACGTGCAGCCGGTAGAACAGATCCTGGCGGAACTCTCCGGCGTCAACCAGCGCAGGCAGCTTCTTGTGCGTCGCGCTGATAATGCGCACATCGACTGGCTCCTCTGTCGTAGCACCGACCTTGCGCACTTTCTTTTCCTGGATCGCGCGCAGCAATTTAACTTGCATCGGCAGCGGCAGGTCCGCGACTTCGTCCAGGAACAGGGTCCCGTTGTTCGAGGCCTGGAAAAACCCGTCGCGATCGCCTTCGGCGCCCGTGAAGGCGCCTTTCTTGTAGCCAAAGAACTCGCTTTCCATCAGGTTCTCGGGAATCGCGCCACAGTTCACCGGGACGAAAGGCTGCTCGCTCCGCGGTCCGCCCAGATGGATCATTCGTGCGGCTAGCTCCTTGCCGCTTCCCGACTCGCCGGTGATGAACACCGGTGCCTGGCTTCGCGACAGCCGGTCGATCATCGACCGCACCAGCATGATGGCGGGCGATTCGCCGAGCAGTTGATACGACGACGGCGCCGCGGGTTTTTCCGGGACCTTGAGCGCTTGCTTGACTAACGCTCGCAGCTGCTCGAGCGCCACCGGTTTGGCGAGATAGTCGAAGGCGCCGGCCTTCAGCGCCGCGACGGCGTTCTCGGCGCTGCCGTATGCGGTGATCACCGCGACGGGAACATCAAGACCCTTGTTGGTGATGTGTTCGACGACAGTGAGCCCCTCGCCGTCGGGAAGGCGCATGTCGGTAAGGCACAGGTCGAATGCCTGCGTGTCGAGGAGCCGGATTGCTTCGCCGACGGTTTGCGCGCGAGTCGTGTCGAGGCCCATGCGGGAAAGTGTGAGCTCGAGCAGTTCGAGCAAATCGGGCTCGTCGTCGACGACGAGCACCTTCGCTCCCCTTACTTCCTTGAAGCCGGATCAGGCCGCGCGCTTGAGCGTCATGCGAAAATTCGCGCCCGGGCCTCTCGGCAGCAGCTCGAGCGTCGCACCGTTGGCATCGGCCAGCTCTCGTGCAATATACAGGCCGAGGCCGGTGCCGCCCGGCCGCGTCGTGAAGAACGGCTCGAAAATCTGTGCCCGAAGCTCCGCCGGTATGCCCGGTCCGTCGTCCGATAGCTCGCATATTACGGCATCGCCCATATATCCGGGACGCACGACCACACGGATGCTGGCCTCTTTCTTCTGGCAATGCTGCCACGCATTTCGAACCAGATTCCAGACGATCTGGTTCAGGTGGCCACGATCGAAGATCACGCCCAACTCCGGCGGGGCCTGTATCGACACCGCGCCGGCCGCCATGCTCTGGGCTTGGACGATTTCCTCGACCAGCGAATGTATGAAGTCGCCAAGTGCGATGACCTCGGGCTGCTTGCGGTCGCGACGATTGAGCTGCAGTACTTCGCCGACGATACGGTCGATGCGCTTGGCGTTGGCGCGTATCATCGTCAGTAGACGGTGGCCCTCGGGAGCGACCGAGCCGTCCTCTTCCAGCAGTTGCGCCGCCTGGTTGATTGCGGATAACGGATTGCGCACTTCATGGGCGATACTGGCCGTCAAGCGCCCCATCGCCGCAAGCTTGATTTGCTGCGCCTCGCCTTGCGCGCGGCCCAGGTCTTCGAGATAGATCAGCGTGCCGCCGTTCAGTCCTGAACCGATTCGGACCAGCCGTACGCGAAGGAGCCGCTGAGTCGCGTCGACCTTGAACGGCGGCAGCGGCTCGGCAAAATCCTCCTGCCAGCGGCGCCAGTAATCATGCAGCGTCGAGCTGAACTCGGCCAGGCGCATGCCGCCGCGCATGCGGCCAAACCCGCCGAGCAAACGCGTCACCTGCGCGTTGTGCCCGCGGACAACGCCGTTCAGGTCAACGACCAGCACGCCATCCTGCATGTCCTGAATGATAAGGCGGTTGACCTGCTCGAGATTGGCGACGTCGATGCCGCGCTGCGCGGCCAGATCCTCGCTGGCCTTGGTGTAGCGGCCCAGCGCGAGTGCGACGCCGACAGTGGCAAAGTAACCGAACCCGACAAGCCCCGTCTGAAGGATCTGGGCCGGCGCTATGAGTCCGTCGATCAAACGCCAGCTGTCCAGAACGATCAACACCGAGCTGGCAAGGGCAGCGTGGAAAAATGCCATCTGCGAGCGCAGCAACCAGCCGCTGGCGGCGAGCTGCGGAAAAAGCAGGATCGACAACGGGCCGCCGGCGCTGCCGCCGGCGTACATCAGCAACGCGATAAACGCGATGTCTCCTGCCAAAAGCGCGAGCAGCAAAGCGGGCAAAGGCAGACCCTGCGAGTCACGTTGCACCCACCAGAAGGTCAGGATGCCATACACCAAGTACAGGCCTGCGGTGGTGATGAAGGCGTTGGGCGCAAGGATACCGACCGAGTGAAGATCGAGAAACAGCGCAGTGCCGAGAAGCAGCACGCCGCAAACTGCGCGATACAAGCCGACAATCCACAGAATCCGCTTGCTGGATTCGGTAATCATCGCCGACAGGGGCGGCGGCTCGAAGGGCGGTATCGCCGGATGCGGCTGCATGTCGACGCTCATCGCTTGGCGCACTCGCTGTCGGCGCACGCGTAGCCTTCCGTGACCGCCTTCGCGTCGCTGCGCGGAAGGAATACGCCGCAGCGCGCGCAGCGAACCATCGGCTGCGCAATCGTCTCGCCCGCTGGAGCCCGCGTCGCGCCGCGGGTTTTTGACCGGATCTTGCGCACATTGATTATCCGCAGCGCTAGCAGCACCACGAAGATCAATACCAGCCAGGCGACCACTTTTGCCATTAAAGCACCATCTCCCTGAGCTTACGAAGGCGCGGTGGCTCGCTGCTCACAGTACTTTCCCTGGATTCAAGATCCCGTGTGGGTCGAGTGCCCGCTTCATTCGGCGCATCAGCTCGAGCTCGATCGGCGCCTTGTAGCGCTCCATCTCGGTGCGCTTCATCTGGCCGACACCGTGCTCGGCGCTGAAACTGCCGCCCAACTCAGCGACCAGATCATAGACGATGCGGTTGGCGCGGGAGGTCTGTTCAATGAATGTCGAGCTCGGTACACCGACCGGTGCGGACAGGTTGTAGTGCAGATTTCCGTCGCCCAGATGGCCGAAGACGACATAGCGTACGCCGGGCAGCGCGGTGTCGAGGGCCTCCTTGGCGCGCGCCAGGAACGCCGCTATCCGCGATACCGGGAGGCTGATGTCGTGCTTCATATTCGGACCTTCGCGCTTCTGCGCTTCGGAAATATGTTCGCGCAGATTCCAGAGCTCCGCCGCCTGGGCTTCGGATTGTGCAATCACGGCGTCGCGCGCGAGCTCGTCGCTTAGACAATCGGCGAGCGCGGCTTCGACCTGCGCCAGCAATGGCGAATTGGCGGACGCGTCGTCGGCCTGCAGCAGCACGTACCAATGGTGTCCGGGGAGCGGGTCGGGCAGGGCCCGAAATTGCGCGCGGGTCAACGTCACGCAATCGGCGGAGATGAGCTCGAATCCGGTCAGGCGATCGCCCAGCGCCTGGCGCACGACACCGAGCAGGCGCACCGCCGCGGCCACGTCTTTGACCGCGACCCACGCCGTGGCCGACGTTTGCGGTCGCGGAAAAAGCTTGAGCACCGCCGCCGTAATAATGCCGAGGGTGCCCTCGCTGCCCAGAAAAAGCTGCTTCAAATCGTAGCCCGTATTGTCCTTGCGTAGCCCGCGCAGCCCGTCCCACACACGGCCATCGGCGAGCACGATCTCCAGGCCGAGCACGAGCTCGCGGGCGTTTCCGTAGCGCAATACCGCCGTTCCGCCGGCATTGGTCGAAAGATTGCCCCCGATCGCGCAGCTCCCTTCCGCCGCCAGAGAAAGCGGGAGCAAAAGGCCGGCTTCGGCCGCCGCGTGTTGTACGGCCGCGAGCGGCACTCCTGCCTCGACGGTCATGGTGGCGTTTTCGGTGTCGATGTCGCGTACCCGGTTGAGGCGCGAAAGCTGCATGACGATCTCGTCTCCGCCGGCATGCGGAGTCGCGCCGCCGCAAAGACCGGTATTGCCGCCCTGAGGAACGATCGGCACGCCATGCTCCGCGCAAACGCGCGCGACCGCGGCGACTTCTGCTGTCGATCCCGGCCGGACGACCGCGCGCGCTTGTCCGCGATAGCGTTCGCGCCAGTCGGTCACATAGGGAGCGGTGTCGACGGCGGAAGTGATGACGTGAAAATCGCCGACGATCGCCTGCAATGAGGTCATCAACGGAGCAGCCGATTCGGCCATGAGAGCATAATAGCGGAAAACGCAGGGCGACCGTACCTGCGCCGCGAGGAGACGCCCTGATGCCTAGCCAGCCATCGAAGCCGTTTACGCCGCAGGAAGCGCTCGAGTTCATGCAGCGCATGTGGAATCCATTCGGCATGCCGGTGCCCGGCTTCACGCCGCCTGGCACAGTGGCCGCGAGCGCGCCGTTTCCAAACCCGGCGGCCATGTTCGCGACCCTCGATCCCGCCGAGATCGATAGGAAGATCGGCGAGCTGCGCGTGATCGAAAACTGGCTCGCCATGAGCCAGAATTTCATGCAGATGAGCATCAAGACGCTGGAGTTGCAGAAGGCATCGCTCGAAGCGATGCGCGCGGGCGTCTCGGCGGCCGAGCCGGCGCGAAAAAAGAACCGAAATCAAGACGACGGAGAGTAGATTGGCGCTGACCCTTTATTACGGCTCGGGTTCGCCCTATGCCTGGCGTGTACAACTGGCGCTGGAGCACAAGGCGCTGCCCTACGAGCTCAAGGTGCTGTCGTTTTCGGCGGGAGATACCCGCAAGCCGGAATTCCTGGCGCTCAATCCGCGACATCAGGTTCCGGTGCTGGTCGATGGCAACTTTAAGCTCTACGAGTCCAACGCGATCGTGGAATATATCGACGAGGCTTATCCCGGACGTGGAGCGCCGCTCTTCCCGGGCGACCCAAAGACGCGTGCCCTCATCCGGCGCGTGATTCTGGAAGTCGACAACTATTACAGCCCGGCGTCCGACAAGCTGATCGAGCAGGCGTGGTGGAAGAAGCCCGAGGAGCGAGACGCGAAGGTGATCGCCGAATCGCGCAAGGAGGTCGTCGGCGAGCTGGGCAATTTCGGGAGCGCGATGGTCGGCGATTATCTCGCCGGACCGCTGTCGGCTGCGGATTTTGCGTTCTATCCGATGGTCGCATTTCTCAGACGCGCGCAGATCAAGCTGACGGACCTCGATGCCGACGCGATGCTGCCGCCGGCGATCGCGGCGTGGAAAGCGCGAATCGAAGCGCTGCCGTTTTTCGACAAGACCATTCCGCCGCATTGGAAGGCGTCGTAGCGCGATTGGCCTGGATGATCGAGATCAAGCGGCGCGGCACCAGGAACTCACCATGCGTTTGATGACCACCGCTTTTGCCGATGGGCAGCGCATGCCCGGCGACTTCGCATTTTGCGTCGCCGACCCCGGCACGCATGTCAAGCTATCGGCGAATCTCAATCCCGATTTCGCGTGGAGCGACTTGCCGCCGGAAACAAAATCGCTGGTGATAATCTGCCACGATCCCGACGTGCCTTCCCGTGGCGACGATGTCAACCGTGAAGGCCGCTCGGTGTCCGCATCGTTGCCGCGCGTCGATTTTTTCCACTGGGTGCTGGTTGACCTGCCGCCGAACACATTTCCCATTGCGCGCGGTGAGTTTTCCAAGGGCATCACGCCGCGCGGCAAGGGAGGGCCCGCTGCGCCGCGCGGCGCCCGCCAGGGCCTCAATGACTATACGGGCTGGTTCGCCGCCGACAAGGATATGAGCGGCAATTATTTCGGCTACGACGGGCCATGTCCGCCGTGGAACGACGAGCTAATCCATCACTACGTATTCACGCTGTATGCGGTCGAAGTGCCGCGCCTCGCGGTCACCGGCAACTTCACTGGCGCCGACGCACTGGTAGCCCTCGCCGGCCGCGTGCTGGCGCAAGCGTCGCTGACCGGCGTCTATACCCTCAATCCGGCGGTGAAGATCTAGAGCGCTCGCCCAGCCACGCAATTCGACGTGCCCGCGCGTCCGGGTCGGCATCATCGGCAAGCGCGAGCCAGCACGTGTCGCGTGGCGCATCCTCCAGCTCCACCGAGAATTTCATGAGCTCGTCGCGTCGGAAAGCCTGCACGCTTATCACTTCATCCGCACGTCCGAATTTCAGGGTCCGCTCGAGGCTTTCGGCGGTGGCGCGAATACCGTCGATTGCAACCAAGGTGTCTCCCGCCGCGAGGCCGGCACGTTCCGCGGGGCCATCGGTCAGCACATGCTTGAGACGCGGCTCCGCGCCAGCAGCCAGGATCGCCCCCAACCAGGTGCGCGAGGTCTTGCTCTTGCCAGGCAACCCGCCTTTATCTTTCGCGCCCTCGCTCGCCCGCACCATCACATCGACTCCGAACGGCGCGAGCAAATCGACAA
>VBDA01000307.1:0-1446 GCA_005883655.1 Betaproteobacteria bacterium
GACCACCGCCGCGGCGGCACGCAAATCCTCGATGCGCGAATTGGTGCACGAGCCGATGAAAACCTTGTCGATGCGAATGTCGCTGATCGCGGTATTCGGTGTGAGGCCCATGTAGACGAGCGCGCGCTCGATGCCTTCGCGGCGCTGCGGGTCTTTTTCCTGGTCGGGATCGGGTACCCGGCCGTCTATCGTGGTCACCATTTCGGGCGATGTTCCCCAGGTGACTTGCGGCGCGATCGTCGCCGCATCGAGCGTCAATGCGCGATCGAACTTCGCCTCCGGATCGGAGGTGAGCGTCCGCCAATGCGCGACGGCGCGCTCCCACAGCTCGCCCTTGGGCGCGAACGTGCGCCCCTTCAGATAGTCGATCGTGGTCTCGTCGACGCCTACCATACCGGCTCTGGCGCCCGCTTCGATGGCCATATTGCACAGAGTCATCCGGCCTTCCATCGACAGTGCGCGAACCGCGGAGCCATCGAACTCGATGGCGTGGCCGGTGCCGCCGGCAGTCCCGATCTTGCCGATGATCGCCAGCGCGATGTCCTTCGCGGTGCAGCCGAAGGGCAGCGTACCTTCGACGCTCACGCGCATGGACTTCGCTTTCTTGGTGAGCAGGCACTGCGTGGCCAGCACGTGCTCGACTTCGGAAGTGCCGATGCCGAACGCGAGGCAGCCGAATGCGCCGTGCGTGCTGGTGTGCGAATCGCCGCAGACCACTGTCATTCCAGGAAGCGTCGCACCCGTTTCGGGGCCGATCACATGCACGATACCCTGTCGCTTGTCGCGGAACGGAAAATAGGCCTTGGCGCCATACTTGAGCATGTTGGCGTCGAGCGCGTCGACCTGGGTGCGCGAGGTTGGATCGGTAATGCCGAGATCCCAGTGCGTTGTCGGCGTGTTGTGGTCGGCAGTCGCGATAATGGAGCCCACGCGCCAGGGCTTGCGGCCGGCAAGCTTCAATCCCTCGAACGCCTGCGGACTGGTCACTTCGTGGACCAGATGGCGATCGATGTATAGCAGCGCCGTGCCGTCGCTTTCGGAACGGACGACGTGGCTGTCCCAGAGCTTGTCGTAGAGCGTGCGGGCGTTCATGGCAGGGCCGGCAACGGAGCGCGCTTAAAGATGAATTATTGCACAGCAGCAATGCGTCGTCTAACCTCCTCAACCCGCTCGTGGATGAGATGCGTCGCGTGTCGGCCACGAGCGTCGACTCGCAATTCCCCGTCGATCCCCGCTACGCGGGGCCCCGCGCCGGGTAGCTCGCGCCGCGGCCTCCGTAACGCATGCGTGAATGAAAGGCGTCGCGCGTCGGCCACCAGCGTCGACTCGCAATTCCCCGTCGATCCCCGCTACGCGGGGCCCCGCGCCGGGTAGCTCGCGCCGCGGCCTCCGTAACGCATGCGTGAATGAAAGGCGTCGCGCGTCGGCCACCAGCGTCGACTCGCA
>VBDA01000307.1:1505-10222 GCA_005883655.1 Betaproteobacteria bacterium
AAAGGCGTCGCGCGTCGGCCGCCAGCGTCGACTCGCAATTCCCCGTCGATCCCCGCTACGCGGGGCCCCGCGCCGGGTAGCTCCCGCCGCTAACTCGGCACCCTGGACGCGTGCGCATCGACGAGCTCGGCGATTTGGCGCAGCAGCCCCGGCGCGAGGCAATCGAACGTCTGCGCTTGCATCGAGCGCAGCCAAGTCAGCTGCCGCTTGGCGAGCTGGCGCGTGGCGGCGATGCCGCGTTCACGCAAATCGCGCGGTGTTTGGGCACCTTCGAGAACATCCCATATCTGGCGATAACCCACGCAGCGCATCGAAGGCATCGACGCGGTCAGCGAAAAGCTCTGTCTCAGCGTTCGCACCTCCTCGACCAGTCCCCTAGCGAGCATGGCATCGAAGCGCTCGGCAATCCGGCGATGCAATTCGGCGCGGTCGGACGGGACCAACGCGATCGCCACGAAATCGGGCGCGTCGGCGGACTGGCGAGCGCCTTGCAGCGCCGACAATGGCGTCCCGGAAATGTGAAAGACCTCGAGCGCGCGCTGAATGCGCTGGCTGTCGGTCGTCGAAAGCCGCGCCGCCGTCCCGGGGTCGACACCTGCGAGCTCGGCATGGAGCGCGGGCCAGCCCGCGACGGCCGCGCGCTCGTCGAGCTCCTTGCGCAGCCGCGCATCGGCTTGCGGCAAGCGCGACAGGCCCTCGCGCAGCGCCTTGAAGTAGAGCATGGTCCCGCCGACCAGCAATGGAATGCGGCCGCGGCTGCGAACCCCCGCGATCGCGGCCAGCGCGTCGGCGCGAAATCGCGCGGCCGAGTACGACTGGTCGGGATCGATCAAATCGACAAGGTGATGCGCGACGCGAGCACGCGCCGCCGCATCGGGCTTGGCGGTGCCGATATCCATGCCGCGATAGATTTGCGCCGAATCGACGCTTACGATCTCGACTGGAAGGAGTTGAGCCAGCTCGAGCGCGATCGCGCTCTTGCCCGACGCGGTCGGACCCATGAGCAGAATGGCGGGCGTCATGGCAGAGAAAACGTGATCACCGGCGTCGTGCAGCGATGGAAGCGACCACTGCCGCACGGCTCAGCCGTTATCGCCCGCGCAAGAAAAGCCGGTCGAGATCGCCCAAGGACAATTGGTACCACGTCGGTCGGCCGTGATTGCATTGCCCGGCGCGCTCGGTCGCTTCCATTTCGCGGAGCAGAGCGTTCATCTCCGGCACGGTCAAGCTGCGATTCGCGCGCACCGCTCCATGACAGGCCATCGTCGACAGAAGCTCGTCCCGCTGCGCTGTCAATACGCGGCTGGCTCCATATTCGCGCACATCGGCGAGCACTGCGCGAGCGAGCGCGACGGCATCGGCATCGACCAGCAAGGCCGGCACGCCGCGCACCGCCAGGGTCGCGGGCCCAAGCACCGACATCGCGAAGCCGAGCGCCGACAGGACCTCTGCGTCTTCGTCCGCGGTCGCGACGTCGAGCGGGTCCGCCGCAAAGGTCACCGGCACCAGCAGCGGCTGCATCGGCAGCGAGCGGTCAAGCGCGGTCTTGAGACGCTCGTAGAGGATGCGTTCGTGCGCGGCATGCATGTCGACCAGCACCAGCCCGTCGCTGTTTTGAGCGAGCACGAAGATTCCATGCAACTGCGCCAGAGCGAAGCCGAGCGGATGATCGCCGGTGTTGGGCAGGTCGAATCCATCGGTTCGTTCGGTTCGCTCAGTTCGCTCAGTTTGGTCGAGCAGCGGCACCCGGTCACCGAACAACCTGGCGTAAAAGCTCGCCGGCTCGGCGGCACCAAAGGCCATCGACCCTTGCGAGCTGGTCGGACGCGACGCCCACGCCAGCGTCGACGCGATCGGCGGCACCCTGGCCGCGGCGACGCCCAGGCGCTCCGATGCCGAAACCGCCGGTTGCTCCGCCGCTGTCGAGGCGAGACTCTTTTCCACGGCATGCCGTACGAACTGATGCACTGCGCCGCTATCCCTGAATCGAACCTCGGCCTTCGCCGGATGGACGTTGACGTCGACGATGCGCGGCTCGATCGTCAGCCACAGCGCATAAGCCGGCTGCCGCTCGTGATGCAACACGTCGCGATACGCCTCGCGTAGTGCATGGGCAAGAACACGGTCACGCACGAAACGGCCGTTGACGAACAGGTACTGCGCGTCACGGGCGCTGGTGGCATACGCCGGTCGCACCACCCATCCCGCGAGCGAAAGTCCCGGGCCGTGCTCGTCGACATACGCTGCCTGCGCCGCGAATTCGTCTCCGAGCAGCGCGTCGACTCGCGCCCGTCTACCTTGCGCGAGCAGGCGGTAGCGGACATTCGCGTTGTGCTGCATCGTGAATCCGGTGTCCGGATGCGAAAGTGCGATCCGCCTGAAGGCTTCTTCGCAGTGCCCGAACTCGGTTGCATCGGTGCGCAGGAATTTTCGCCGCGCCGGCGTGTTGAAGTACAGCTCCTGCACCGTCACCGTGGTGCCGCTGGCTAGCGCCGCGGGTTGCGGCGCGCCCACTTCGCCGCCATCGACCTCGATGCGCCACGCGTGCGGCTTGACGCGCGAACGCGAGGTCAGCGCAAGCCGCGAAACCGCCGCGATGCTGGCCAGTGCCTCGCCGCGAAAGCCGAGCGTGCCGATTGCCTCGAGATCGCTTGCGCTTGAAATTTTGGATGTCGCGTGGCGCGCTACCGCGAACACCAGGTCCTCGCGATCGATTCCCATCCCATCGTCGGCGACGCGGATGAGTTTGACGCCACCGCCGGCAAGATCGATATCGACCTGGGTCGCACCGGCATCGAGACTGTTCTCGAGCAACTCCTTGAGCGCAGCTGCGGGACGCTCGACCACCTCGCCGGCAGCGATCTGATTGATGAGCTGATCAGGAAGCGGACGTATCGCGTGCATCAGGGCCTGTTAATGCGCCAGTCCTCGCGCCCAATGGGCGTAAACATCATCGGCGACGCGCGAAAGCGTGGCAAGCCGTGCGTCGACGTCCTCGAAGATGTCGACCTTGCTCTGTATGGCGCCAGTCGATTGCGGCGGCAGCTCATCGTCCGCGCTTGCGCACCAGCTCTCGACCATCGGCCGCGTCATCTCGATGTGGCATTGGAAGCCGACGTGCCTGCCGAGCGCGAATGCCTGCTCGGGATTGAATGCGTTGGTCAGAACGCGCGTGGCGCCCTGAGGCAGTCCGAAGGTGTCGTAATGCCACTGGAAAGTCCGGAACCGGTCGCGATGACCGAACCACGGATTGACAGCGGCATCGATCACGTCGACCTCGCCCCAGCCGATTTCCGGCGCCGCGGTGCTTCGCGAGCAGCTGACCGCCCAGACAATGACCGATCACCGGCACATCGGCGGAGATCGCATCGCGAACGAGGCCGAGCAGCGGCGCATTCCAAGGCAGATCGTCGTTGGCGCTCATCGGCCCGCCCATCATGCCGATGCCGGCGAAGGCGCGCGCCTCGGCCGGCACCAGCTCGCCGCGATCGAGTGCGAATAGCCTCTGTGGGATGCCGTGCGCGTCCAGCCATTCGCCGAAATGGCCGGGGCCTTCGGTCGGAGAAAAGCGGAAGATCGCGACGGGTCGCATCGGCGGCAAGCGGGTTGGATCGGTGCGAACAGGCACGTCCGCTAGAATGTTGCATTTTAGCAGCCGCGGGCCCTTACCCGTCCCTCACGGATGATTCGCTTCCCCTTCGCCGCTCTACTGATCGCGGCACTCGCACCGGCGACGCTCGCGCTCGCCGACGATGTTGTCGCGCCCAATGCCAACCTCAAGGCCGAAGGCATTCCATCGATCCCGGCGGCGCTGGCAGCGAAGGTCGCACCGTATACCGAGTTCAAGCCGACAACTGCGGTAGCCTGGCATCCGCAAAAGCGCGAATTGATCGTCGCGCGACGGGCCGGCAGCGTCACTCAGCTGCATCTGGTCGCCTCGCCCGGCGCCGAGCCCAAACAGCTGACGGCATTCCCCGAGCCCGTACGTTTCGGAACCTTCCTCGCCAAGAAGCCGGACTCGCTGATCTTCGCCCGCGATACCGGCGGCGACGAGCAGCAACAAATCTATCGGCTGGACTTAGCCGCTCCCGACCCGGTGTTGCTGACCGATCCGAGCCGCAAGCACGCTGCCGGTGGCTGGAACCACGCGCGCGACCACCTGCTTCTCACCTCGACCGATGTCGACGCGACCGGCAAGCGCGAAAGTCCGGCGACCGAACTGACTTTGCTGAATCCGCTCGACCCATCCAAGTCGCGCAAGGTCGCAAGCTTGCCAGGTACCGGCTGGTTCGATTTTGCCTTCTCGTTCGACGACAAGCGCCTGGCCTTGGTCGAAGCCAAGTCGATCAACGAAACCTACGTCTGGGTCATGGATCTGGCCAGCGGGAAGCGGCGACGGGTACTGCCCGCCGAAGGCGAAACTCCCGCTCAGCCCATCGCCTCGTTCCACATCAATCTCTCGCGCGACGGCACGGGACTTTTTCTGGCGACCGACCGCGACGGCGAGTTCATGAAGCTCGCCTATCTCGATCTCGGGACCGGCAAGCTTCAATACTTCGGCGAGGGCGGCGAATGGGACATCGAAGGCGTGAGCCTCTCGCCAAATGGCCGCACGCTCGCGGTAATCGCCAACGAAGGGGGCATCGGCTCGCTGCGCCTCTATGACGCGGCGACGAGGCGGGCCCTGGCGCGGCCGGCGCTTCCGGTCGGTACCGTCGCCGGTGCGGTCTGGCACCAGAATTCGCGCGACCTTGCAGTGAGTGTCGCAAGTGCCCAGAGCCCGAGCGACGTCTACACGATCGATGTGGCCAGGAACGGTGTCGAACGGTGGACGGAAACCAAGGTTCCCGGCCTCGACGCCTCGACCTTCAAAAGCGCCGAGCCCATCACCTGGAAAAGCTTCGACGGGCGCAGCATCACCGGCTTTATCACTCGCCCTCCGCCGCGATTCACGGGCAAGCGGCCGGTCATTGTTTCGATTCATGGCGGACCGGAAGCGCAGGCACGGCCGGGCTTCCTCGCTCGCTGGAACTATTTCGTCAACGAGCTGGGCATCGCGATGATCGAGCCCAACGTGCGGGGCTCGACCGGTCGCGGCAAGACCTTCGTCGCGCTCGACAACGGCATGAAGCGCGAAGATTCGGTCAAGGACATCGGGGCGCTGTTCGACTGGATCCGTGCCCAGCCTGATCTCGATGCCGATCGCATCGTGGCGTTCGGCGGCAGCTATGGCGGCTACATGGTGCTCGGCGTGGCGACCAACTATCCGGACCGTATCGCCGGCGCGATCGATGTCGTCGGCATCGCCAACTTCGTGACGTTCCTTGAAAACACCGAAACCTACCGGCGCGACCTGCGCCGGGTGGAATACGGCGACGAACGCGATCCCGCGATGCGCGAGTTTCTGACCCGGATCTCGCCGGTCAACAACGCGCAGAAAATCAAGGCACCGCTGTTGGTGGTCGCCGGTCTCAACGATCCGCGCGTGCGCTATACCGAAGCCGAACAGATCGTGGCCGCGGCTCGAAAGAACAACGTTCCGGTTTGGTACTTGCTTGCGGACAACGAAGGCCATGGCTTCGCCCGCAAGCCGAACGCCGACTTCCTGTTCTACGCAGTGATTGCGTTCGTCGAGGAGCGGTTGCTGAAATAGCCGCGCGAGCCACCCGGCGTCGCCAGTCGCCCCGCGCGCAGCGCGGGGATCGACGGGGAATTGCGAGTCGAGGCTGCGGCCGACCCGCGACGAACGCCCACGCTGCGCGACGCGGGGATCGACGCTCAACGTCGACGCATACGGGCCGCGGGACGATGCTTGGCGCCGCCGACCAGCTTGAACAGACGGGTGTCGAAGGGGTAGCGCACCGCGGCCGTGATCTTGAGTAGCGACGCCGCGGGATGCGACGGATTGATCAAATAATTCCAGACCTTGGGCACCAGCGCGCTCGGGACGCGCAACAGCGCCGAGGATCGGCTCGCCAGCCATCGGTCACCGATCGCCTGCGTCGAAGCGTCGTCGCTCTGCCATTTCAGCGTCAGCGCGTGCGTCGGCAGCGACTCGATCTCCACTGCGTCGGGAACATCGATCTCGAGCAGCTGATAGCCGTCGGGCAACGCCGCCAGGTTGGCGACATCGAGATGGGCGAGGATTTCCAGCAAGGCACTCGCCGGATGCTCGGCGCAATAGATGATCGCCCGCCCCGGCGAATGCCACCTGCCCCCCGCGCGCAACCCTCCGGCGCCGGCCAGATCGCGATGATTGCTGATGCGCCAGATATTCACGCCAACACTCTTGCGCCGCGGAACCCGTTAGGCGAAGTAGCCTTCGTCGATGCGCAACAAAGCTTCCTCGACCAGGCGGGCGCCTGCTTCGGAAACCATCAACTCGAAGCCACTTTTGCCGGCAAAGAGGCCGGCCGGTGCATTAAGCCAGACCAGGGCCTTGGTGTGGTCGCCGAATACGGCATCCGCCAACGCAAGAAGCCGTGCGACGCGCATCGCGCGATCGGACTCGTCCAGCGTCAGACGTTCGCCCTTGCTCTTGCGATGTGACAGGGTGCGCGGTGGAATAATGAAATCCAGATGGCGCGGCGGAACGCCTGCACCTGCAAGGCGTTCGATCGCCTCGGGAACGATGCGCTTGGCGACGATCTGCGCGAGCTCGCGCTCCTGTTTGGGCGCGCGCGGGAGCACGAGCAACTCGGCAAGGCGGCGCAACGCATGCCTGCCGGCGCCTACCTCGGCGTCAGCTGAATGCTTGAGGACGATGGATGGGGACATGGTTCACAGCCAAGGCTCGGCAAAATGCCATTATTATATCGGCATTTTGCCGCGTCCGCAAGCAAGTGCGAATGGCAGCATGGGCGACCGCATTGGTGTAAGGTGGACAGCGACCCTTCCGTGGCGGAGAGCCATGGCGCATTGCCCATGAGCTACAACGCGCACCGTTTCGCCCATCGAGAGCATCTCGGCCTAACGCCAGGGGAGTTTGCCGTCCTGCACCGGCTTTCCACGCCCCAGAAGGTCCAATCCTTCCTCAACGCCATCTGCATCAACCACGAAACCGACGGAGAAACGATCCTCTCGGTCCGGGAAGTTCTTTCCCAGCGCCACGCGCACTGCATCGAAGCCGCTTTTGTCGCAGCATGCGCGTTCTGGGTTCACGGCAAGCCGCCGCTGGTCATGCATCTTGACTGCGCGGCGACCGATTATCCGCATGTGATCGCGCTTTTTCGACGTGGTCGCGATTGGGGTGCGATCTCCAAGAGCAATGGCACCCCGCTGCGCTACCGCGACCCGATCTATCGCAGCCTTCGCGAGCTCGCGATGTCGTACTTTCACGAGTATTCGGACAGGCACGGGCGCAAGACTCTGCGCAGCTACTCCGTCGCGTTCGATCTGCGGTGCGTCGATGCGAAGCTTTGGGTGACTAACGCGCACGCCTGTCTGGAAACGAACGACCGTCTGGCGGGCGCGCGCCACTACCCCCTTGTCACCTCCCGCCAGGAGCGTCTGCTCGTGCGACGCGACCCTTTCGAGCGCCACACCGCGAAGACGGTGGAATACCCGCCGCCGGCGGTGAAGAAAAGGGCAAAGCAAAGATCAGTCGGCTGAGGTCCGTCGGGCGAGCACTCGCAGTTTCCCGTTGCACAATCCGGCGCGGCGGAGAATAATGACGTTGTCATCGATCCTAACCCGGGAGAACGATATGCTTGGTATTGGCCGCCGCGATGGTTCCGTCGAAGTAAAGCATTCCGTCAAGAACGTACTAGCAACGCCGCCGCGCAATGGCGGCATCGGTAGCAATATTCAACCCGCGGTCGGATCGCGTCCGGCTGCCGCGTCGCCCGCGGTGCCGGCGCGGGACGACCCGGCTCCCGGCGTACGCGCGAAGGACAGTGCCGCGCCCGCGACTCCAGAGCTATACGCCCCGGGTCTTGGGTTAGCCGAGACGCCGGGCAGCAAGCTCTTTGTCGGCGTCAACATTAAATTGAAGGGCGTGGAAATCTCGGACTGCGATGTGCTGGTGGTCGAGGGCCAGGTGGAAGCGACCGTTTACAGCAAAGGGCTGCAGATCGCCAAGCCGGGAA
This sequence comes from Betaproteobacteria bacterium, assembly GCA_005883655.1. Classification (GTDB taxonomy): domain Bacteria; phylum Pseudomonadota; class Gammaproteobacteria; order Burkholderiales; family Casimicrobiaceae; genus PALSA-1003. Next base: position 9,593 of record VBDA01000307.1, read on the forward strand.
CACTGAAGGGAACCGCTGCCATCGACGTCGCCGAAATTTTCGGCGATTTCTCAGGTGAGCTCACCGCGCGGACGCGGCTGGTCGTCCACGGAACCGGCCGGGTTTCAGGAACCATCCGGTACGGCAAGCGGATCGTTGCCGAGGGAGGCGAGATCAGCGGCGACGTCCGGCAGCTGGACGCATCGGCGGATCTGTTGCGGCCATTGTCTGCGGTCGAATCCGATTCGCGCCCCGGATCGGGCGAAAACATGCGCGGCATGCTCGAGCTGAGTCCAGGAGATGCACAGACGCGGCGCGATAATGGCCCGCCTACTTACCGTACTGGATCTTGAATCATCCCGGCGACCGCGGGCTGATGGCCCGACGGCGCCGGCAACCTGCAGATATGCGGTTCGCGGCGATAGTTACGCGCCGCGAACGATCTCCGCGTAAGCCGAGTGATTGTGGATCGACTCGAAGTTTTCCGCCGCAACGCTGAAAGCATCGAAGCGTGAATCGCCGACCATCCTCGCCGCGATTCCGCGCACCAGGTCCTCGACGAATCGCGGCCGGTCATAGGCGCGCTCGGTGACGTACTTCTCGTCGGCGCGCTTCAAAAGCGCGTAGAGCTCGCACGATGCTTCGTCTTCG
>VBDA01000308.1:0-337 GCA_005883655.1 Betaproteobacteria bacterium
CATCGTGTCCGGGGTGTCGATTGCCATTGACGCGAGTGTCGCCGTTGGCGTTTTCTCGACGCTCGTGCAGATCACGTCGTGGTCAGTAGCTAAACCAAAGAATCGGTATGGCGCGCAATCCGGAATTGGGTGTAAGCGGCGGCAGCCGACAGCACGGCTGCCGTAAGGGTCCAGAGCACTATCGCCATCGACCTGTCCTTCGGCAGCTACTGCGACGCGCGCGTGATGAAATCAAGCCGTCGTCTCAGCCAACTGGCCTCTTCCAGGAATCCTTCACTCAGGTAGAACTCCAGCAGCCCGCGATAGCGCTCCACGACATTGAACCCGATGCTTTCGT
>VBDA01000308.1:457-5668 GCA_005883655.1 Betaproteobacteria bacterium
CAGCTCCTTTGGAGAAGCAGCTTCTGGAAATCTTGCGCTTGCTCGTTATTGAAGCGCGGATCATAGCGTGCGAAGCTGTAGACGCCCACACCTTCGCGAAGCGAAGCCTGGCCGAACACGAAGTTCCATGACGGATCCGGGTAGAGGTCTTCCATGGTGATACCCAGGATGGCGTACGCATCCTGCGGCACCCGCCCGCGGAGAAGCGCCAGAATGTCGCTCGTGAGCAGCTGCCGGTTATGCGTGTACGGATTCAGGCGGGTGGTTACGGAACTCCCTGCAATGTCGAGCACCGCAAGCAATTTCACTTCGAGCGTGAAAAACGCAGAGGCAAATAGCTTCAATTGCTCGAGCGAAGGACCTGTACCGGCGATGAACTCGCCCAGCGGCTGCAGATAGAGCTTGTGGTGTTTGCGGTCCGGTCGCGGTGCTGCTGAGTGGAGGAAGCCTGCGACGCTCTGGCCTGGCTCGGAATGATTGGCGAGCCAATCGTTGGAGCCTGGCCGTGGTGGCGGGACGAAGTCCGTTCGAGGCTCCAAAGCCCGGCGCAGCGGGTCCGGGAGGCGACTCGTCGGTCCAATGGCATGCAACTGTTCTTCAAGCCCCGGAGGAGCGAATGTGCTCATCCGTAGCGTCCCCATACTTGCCCGGGAAAAGCGTTCCCGCGATCGGCACCGCCCCGCGGGCGAGTGGACCAATGCGCGATGTAATTTTTACCGAGAACCGGTAAGCGATGCCGTCGCAACACATTACCTTGCGATGCTAGCGGCGTTCAGCAACGCCGACTGAGAGCGGATGCACGCGCGATACCACAAAAGGGTAACCTACGTAACGCGGCATGTTGTTTGCTTCCATCAGATTAACCTCATTACATGATGCAGGAGGCGAAAATGCCCGAACGGAAGACGATCGAGCGTGCTCGTCAAGACAAACGCGAGGGCAAGGCACCAACCACGCAGGCCGGCGAATTTGTCCGTGAGGAAATGGAACACATCCGGGAGGGCAAGCACGGCGCCCGCTCGACCAAGCAAGCGATTGCGATCGGACTGTCAAAGGCGCGCCGCGCCGGCGTCGACCTGCCGCCGCCGGAGAAGGGAACAGTATCAGAAAAGACGCGGCGAAGCGCGGAGCGTGCTTACGAAAAGGGTCAGCATGGTGAAACGGGCGTATCGAGCACGCGCTCGCGTGCGATTGTCGGGGCACTGAAGCGCGAAGGTACTGCGGCTGCCTCAAAACCGGCGCTTGCCGCGCAGGCGCGCTCTGTCGCCCGGCGCCGCGGTGCCGCCGATCGTTCTGCGGCGGCGCAGAAGGCAGTACGGACTAAGGGACCGGCCGAGCGCTCGGCCGCCGCACTCAAGGCGGCTCGTACCCGCGCACGCAAGCGTACTGGTCACTGATGCAGCCGTGACGTGCCTGCAGGCGTGACTATGCCTGTCGGATCGCAACACGATAGAGCCGCGCGACTGTGCCGATCAAGGCCGCGCGGCATGAGCCAAGGAGGACGACGATGGCACGCCAAACTTCCAGCAACGTAACGGGCCAAGCATCGCCGGCGGATTTGCTCCCGCCTGGTCTGCGCGGCGCGCTGACCACCGGTCCGGAGACTCGGGCGCCCGAACAATCAGAGCCGCCGCCGGCATCGCAAGGCGGGATCGATGAGGAAACACGGCACCGCATGATCAGCGAGGCGGCATATCGGCTTTATGCGCGGCGCGGATATCTCGAAGGCTTCGAGCTCGAAGACTGGTTACAGGCCGAGGCCGAGGTCGAAAGCCAGCTCGGCAATCGCAGCGAGGCGTGATTCGTCGCGCAACACCAATCGACGCGCGCTCGCACGGACCGCGCCGGAATCGCGCAGCTTTCACATTCACGAAAAATGCAGCGCGGCTAAGAGGCACGGCGGCGTTCATCCAAGCGGAAAGGTAGGCCTGACACGCGCTATCCTCGAATACGAACTCCGGGGTGATCAAAGATGGCAGGCAGGTAACGACACAGTGGCGATTTCTCGTCTGCTTTGGATATCTCATGAAAACGCTATTTCTCATTCGCCACGCCAAGTCGAGCCGGGATAACACGGCGCTGGCCGACAAGGATCGGCCATTGAATGATCGCGGTAAGCGCGAGGCGCCGAAGATGGGTAAGCGATTGGCGAAACGTCGAGTAAAGCCGGATTTGATCCTGTCCAGCCCGGCAGCTCGTGCGCTCACGACAGCAGAGATCATCGCCAAGAAGCTCGAGTACAAGCGCAAGAAAATCGTGGTAGACGATCGTTTGTATGCGGTCGAGGCAGATGACCTGCTTGACGTCATTCGCAAGCTTGACGACGCAGCGGAGCGCGTCATGCTGATTGGCCACAATCCCGAGTTGACCGAGCTCGCACACCGCTTTTCAGGCAAGATCATTCACCTGCCGACGTGCGCCGTCGCCGAGTTCACGTTCGATACAAAATCGTGGTCACGCATCGGAAAGGAGAAGCCTGCAAAGGTTGCGCTTGACTACCCCAAGCAATCGTAGACATCTCAACGCTCGATCGTGTTGTCGTATTGGTCCGAAGCCGCCAGGCTCAGGCTAGCTCAGGGTGAGCAAACAGACGTACGCACAGACCGCCTAGCAGATCAGCTTCCACCGCCGCGTCGCCAGCAGGCGCAGCTTTTTGCATTCCCGCTCAGCGAGCTCGTCGGCCTGCGCACGCAACGCGGCCTCCAGCTCGTCTAGCGCGGCGCGCGTGCGTGCCACCTCGAGCTGATCCTTAAGCACGTAGAACAGCGGCGAGTATTCGCCGCGCAACTCGTGGATCACCGGGAACGACATGCGGTGCGCCGGCGAGGGACCGAGCCGCCGCAACGCCTCGCGATGCTCGGCCGTGCCGTAGCCCTTGTGCTGGGAGAACCCATAGCCGGGGAATTCCAGAGCGAGCGCCGCCATCATGCGATCGCGCTCGGTCTTGGCGATGATCGAAGCGGCGGCGATGGTGAAGTTGATGCCATCTCCCTTGTTGAAGGGATTCTGGGGAATATCGACGCCGGGCACTGTGCGCGAATCCACCAGCAAGTGCTGCGGGCGCCGCGGCAGCGCGTCGAGCGCGCGCCGCATCGCGAGCAGTGCCGCGTGATAGATGTTCAGGTGGTCGATTTCCTCGACAGACGAAATGCCTACGCCGATCCCTGAGGCCTTGGCGCGTATCTCCTCGGCGAGCGATGTGCGTGTCTCGGCATCCAGCCTCTTGGAGTCGTCGACGCGCGCAATGTAGGTATCGGGAGGAAACATCACCGCTGCGGCGACGACCGGTCCCGCGAGCGGACCCACGCCCGCCTCGTCGATACCGGCGATGTCACGCACGCCGGACTTCCACAGCAACCGCTCGAAGTGCCACATCGCGTCGAGGCGCAGCCGCTCGTCGCGCTCGCGCTCGAAGCGCTTTTTCAGCGCCTCGTAGAGCCGAGCCACGCCTTGCCGGCGATCGCGCTGTAGCCGGCTAAGGACACGCGGCGATATGGACTCGCCTTTCTCGACGTAACGATGGCGGATCTGCTCGATCGAAAGCTCGTCCAAATCTCGTGCCATTCCGGGTCACCTTTACCGATGATTCATTCGTTGGATTTGCGCCACGCCGGCGGAGCGCCAGCCATTGCAAGTCGATTGCCGCGCTTCGGACGTCGTGTCTTTTGAGAAACGCGGCGGAGGAATTCGCGCAGCGAACCCGCTTTGCGGAGGAGATAGCTTAGCACGCGGCGGATTCAATCCGCTTCGGGATCGCTGTCTCCGCGCGAGGCTACGTGGTGCGAACCTTGCTGGTCCTGGAAGGAACGCGTACGCCGAGTGCGGCCAGACTGTGGTCCATCTGGTCCGCCCAGCGCGAGCCCGCTCGCGGGTTGGCGGGGCTCGGGTGCGGCGCGCCGCTGCACGTGGCGATCCCCTCGAGGACCTGCGCGACGCGACGCTCCGCGAAGCGCCCGAGGCCGAGAACATAGCGCGCGCTGAGCGCTATCGCTGTCTCGCGGAGAGCGCGATCGCAGGGCGCGAAGAGCAGCTCGCGCTCCTTCGCCGGCAGCTTGTCTGGCGTTCGAATGGCGCCGCTTACACCAAGAAAGCAAAGTGGACAATAATTTATCACGAAGAAGCTCGCGAAGAACCGCTCAGGAGTGCCGAAGCGATCGCGCGCCCATCCCCACAGCCGCTGCCCACTTATTTCGCGCCGACGGCACGCGTAAGCTTCGATCGGGCGCTTGGGATGCTCGGCGCGGGGCTTTCGCGCCTGCGCGCGGATCGCAAGCCATCCGCGCACCATCTCGACGTCGCCAAACGGTATGCCGGTTTGCGCCATGCCAAAGTAGCCGGCGTTCATGCCGACAATGAGTACGGGATGACGACCCTGCCCGTAGCGCTGCAGGTATTCGCGGTGCGGCGCCCACGCGTAAGCAAGCGGGTTGTACACGTGGCAGACCGGCTGGTCGAAGCGCAAGCGCGACACATTGCTGCGCAGGTGCTGCGCGATCTCGACCAGCGATGATGCTCGCGACATGGCGGCGGCCGCGTGGGTTGCGGTGAAGATCCGCTCTAGCGTTCGCTCGATTTACGCCGGTTTGCCGTTGTTGGTCGCGCCCCATTTCCAATGGCGGACTTCTGGAAGGTCCTCGCCGTTTTTGTCGATGTACTCCTTGTGCTCGATCAGCTTGTCCTTGAGCTGCTGCTTCAGATAGACGCCCGCGTCGCCGACCTGCGGCAGGCGGTCGATGGTGTCCATCACCAGGTGGAAGCGGTCCAGATCGTTCAGCACCGTCATGTCGAACGGCGTGGTAATCGTGCCCTCTTCCTTGTAGCCGCGAACGTGGATGTTGTCATGGTTGGTGCGGCGATAGGTCAGGCGGTGGACCAACCATGGATAAGCATGGAAGGCGAAGATCACCGGCTTGTCGGTGGTGAAGAGCTCGTCGAAGTCCTTGTCGCTCAGCCCGTGCGGGTGCTCGGTGTGCGGCTGCAGCTTCATGAGGTCGACGACGTTGACCACCCGGATTTTCAGGTCCGGAAGATGCTCACGCATAATCGAGACGGCAGCGAGCGTCTCCAACGTCGGCACGTCGCCACAACAGGCCATCACCACATCGGGCGCAACGCCCTGATCGTTGCTTGCCCACTGCCAGATGCCGATACCCTCCGCGCAGTGCTTGACGGCGGCGTCCATCGTCAGCCACTGCGGCGCCGGATGTTTTC
>VBDA01000309.1 GCA_005883655.1 Betaproteobacteria bacterium
GCTGCGCCCGGCGCGACGCCGCGGAAGATGTTGCCGCCGCCGATGACCACGGCGATCTGCACCCCGAGCCGGACCACTTCGCCGATTTCGGCAACGATGCGATCGATGACCTCGCGGTTGATGCCGTATGCATCGTCACCCATCAGCGCTTCGCCCGAGAGCTTGAGCAGCACGCGCCGGTACGCAGGCTCGCTGCGGACGCTTACCGGACTTGGCAAAGGCGCGATGATGGGGGTGCTCATGAGGCGGGAGCGGTCAGGCCTTTGCCATTGCCGCCACTTCGGCGGCAAAGTCATCTTTTTTTCTTTCGAGCCCCTCGCCGACGACGAAAAGCGTGAAGCTCGTGACCGTCGCGCCCTTGGACTTCAGGTATTTTTCGACCGTCTGCTCGGGGTCGCGCACGAACGGCTGGCCGAGGAGCGTCACCTCGGCCAAGAATTTGTTGATCCGGCCTTCGACCATCTTGGCGACGATTTCCGGAGGCTTGCCGGACTCGGCAGCCTGCGCGCTGAAAATCGCGCGTTCCTTTTCGATCAGCTCCTTCGGAACCTGGTCCCGCGATACGCACAGCGGACGCACTGCGCCGGGCGCAGCGGGCATGGACCGCGCAACCGCCGACTACATGGGAATGCTGGCGACGCTCATGAACGCGCTGGCGCTGCAGGACGCGATGCGTCGGGCGGGTCTCGTGTCGCGGGTTCAGTCGGCGCTGTCGATCGAACAGGTTGCCGAGCCGTATATCCGCGGCAAGGCGCTGCGCTATCTCGAAGAAAACAAGATCGTCATTTTTGCCGCCGGCACCGGCAACCCCTTTTTCACCACCGACACCGCCGCGGCGCTGCGCGGACGCGAGATGGGTGTCGACATCGTGCTCAAGGCAACCAAGGTCGATGGCGTCTATACCGCCGATCCGAAAAAGGATCCGTCGGCCAAGCGCTATCCCAGCCTCACCTTCGACGAAGCGATGGTCAAAAACCTTAAAGTGATGGACGCGACCGCACTCGCACTCTGCCGCGATCAGAACATGCTGCTCAAGGTCTTCAGCATCTTTGCGCCAGGGGCGCTGAAGCGCGTAGTCATGGGCGAGGACGAGGGCACGCTGGTGCATTGCTAGCTGGTGCCGCGAATGCTGTACCCAGTCGAGCCGGCCGGATCCCTTGGGGGCCAACTTGCTCAGGAGCTGACATGATTGCTGACGTCAAGAAATCCGCCGAGCAGAAGATGCAGAAGTCGGTGGAAGCGCTGAAAGTCGATCTGGGGAAGGTCCGCACCGGCCGGGCGCACACCGGTCTGCTCGATCATCTCAGGGTCGACTATTATGGGTCCATGATGCCCATCAGCCAAGTCGCCAATGTGACGCTTGCCGACGCCCACACGATCGCGGTACAGCCCTGGGAAAAAAAGATGGTGCAGGTGGTCGAGAAGGCACTACGCGACTCCGATCTGGGTATCAACCCGGCGACTTCGGGCGACGTGATCCGGGTTCCGATGCCGGCGTTGACCGAGGAGCGAAGGAAGGAGCTGGTGAAGGTCGTGCATAAAGAAGCCGAGAGCACGCGTGTCGCCGTGCGCAATATCCGGCGCGATGCCATCACCCACCTCAAAGACCTGCTCAAGGCGAAATCCATTTCTGAAGACGACGAGCGCCGCGCGCAGGACGACATCCAGAAGCTCACCGATCGCTACATCGGCGAAGTCGACAAGGCACTGCACGCCAAGGAAGCCGACCTGATGGCGGTCTGAGCCCTCGCTCGCCGCCGTCAGCTCATATTGGCATCGTGCAGGAACCGAGCGCATTCAGCTTGTTCACCAGCTCCACGCACGTCGTCCCGGAGGCGCGTTCGATTCCGCGACACGTCGCGATCATCATGGACGGCAATGGCCGCTGGGCGAAGCAGCGTCTGCTGCCTCGTGTCGCAGGGCATCGCAAGGGAGTCGAAGCGGTGCGCGCGACTGTGCGCGCGTGCATAGAGCGCGGAGTCGAATATCTCACGCTATTCGCGTTCTCCAGCGAAAACTGGCGCAGGCCGGCGGACGAAGTGTCGATTCTGATGCAACTCTTCGTGCGGGCACTGGAGCAGGAAGCCATCAAGCTCCACGACAACGGGATTCGCTTCAAGGTCATCGGCGACACGTCGCGCTTCGAGCCGAAAATACGCGAGCTGATCGCGGGTGGCGAGAAGTTGACGGCGATGAATTCGAGACTGATGCTGACCATCGCAGCCAACTACGGCGGCCGCTGGGATATCGCGCAGGCCGCGGGCAAACTGTTGGCGGCGCATCCGGATGCTGCACGCGGGTTCACGCCCGAGGCTCTCGACCCATATCTGTCGATGGCGTATGCGCCGGAGCCGGACCTGTTCATTCGCACCGGCGGCGAGCAGCGGGTCTCCAATTTTCTCCTGTGGCAGCTCGCCTACTCCGAGCTCTATTTCACCGACCTCTTGTGGCCGGATTTCGACGCCAAGGCGCTGGACGCGGCGATCTTGTCTTACCAACAGCGCGAGCGACGGTTCGGCCGCACCAGCGAGCAGGTCGAGGCTGCGCGTAGCACGGATGAATCGCGAATCAGCTCGGCGCAGTATCGCGGATGAGAACGCGCATTCTCACTGCGCTGGTGCTGATTCCGGGGACGATAGCCGCGCTGTTTTTTTTGCCGCCCCCCGAGTGGGCCGCGATAACGCTCGCGATCGTGGCGCTGGCCAGCAGCGAATGGGCGCACCTCGCCGGCTATCATAAACCGAGCGGATTGCTGCTTGTCGCCGGAACAGTTCTTATCGGCGCTTGCATGCTTCTCACGCGATGGAGCGGCTTCGATGCGGATGGCGGGTGGCCGGAGCCGCTGGTCGCCTCGATCTGTGGCGCGGCCACCCTGTTCTGGGTCGTGATTGCTCCCGCGTGGTTGTATTTCGGTTGGCGCGTCGAATCGAAAATCGTGCTGACCCTGGTGGGCTGGCTGGCGCTGATCGCGACCTGGGTCGCGGTCGTGCAGCTGCAGGCACGCTCGCCGGCCTTGCTCCTGGCGTTGATGGCGATCGTCTGGGTCGCCGATTCCGCCGCATATTTCGCCGGACGGCGATTTGGAAAGCGCAAACTTGCGCCGGCTATCAGTCCCGGCAAGACGTGGGAGGGCGTATACGGGGCATTGATCGCGGTCGCGGTCTATGCGCTCGCGCTGCTGCCCTTCGCGGAGGCAGCTGGATATTCCGCGGCGATTGTTCCCGCCAGCGTGATCGCCTGGGTCGCTCTGGCGCTGGCGCTTGTCGGCTTGTCCATCGTCGGCGACCTTTTCGAATCGCAACTCAAGCGCAACCGCGGTGTCAAGGACAGCGGCAAACTTCTCCCCGGGCACGGCGGAGTGCTCGACCGGCTCGATGCGTTGTTGGCAGCGCTTCCGCCGGCGGCGCTTATCGCCCACTATCTTATTCGCTGATGAACCCAAGCCCCGTACAAAGAAATGTTGCCATATTGGGTGCCACCGGCTCGATCGGCGCGTCGGCGCTCGACGTCATCGCGCAGCATCCGGACAGATACCGGGTCAGCGCGCTGGCGGCTGGTCGGCAATGGGAAGCCTTGCTCACTCTGGTCGAACGCTTTCGCCCTCCGGTCGCCGCGATGCGGGATCCGGACGCGGCGCAGCAGCTCGAGGGCGAACTGCGCCGGCGAAATTTGCCGACGCGCGTTCTTTGCGGCGTCGAAGGTCTCCGCGACGTGGCGGCGCTGCCGGAGGTCGATACCGTGATCGCCGCGATCGTCGGCGCCGCGGGACTCGAGTCCACTTTGGCCGCGGCGAAGACAGGCAAGCGCGTCCTGCTCGCCAACAAGGAAACGCTGGTGCTCGCCGGCGCGCTGTTCATGTCCGCGGTTCGCGATTCCGGCGCGATTCTGCTGCCGATCGACAGTGAGCACAACGCGATTTTTCAGTGCCTGCCGCAAGATAGGGCGCCATCGACGCCGGCGCGCGGCGTGCGGCGCATTCTGCTGACCGCGTCGGGCGGCCCGTTCCGGGTTACGCCTCTGCCCGAGCTCGAAAGTGTCAGCCCCGAGCAGGCTTGTGCTCATCCCAAATGGCGCATGGGACGAAAGATTTCGGTCGACTCGGCCACCATGATGAACAAGGGCCTCGAGATCATCGAGGCGCACTGGCTGTTCGGCGTCGCGCGGGAAGCGATCGAGGTGGTGATTCATCCCGAGAGCATCGTTCATTCCCTGGTGGAATACCTGGATGGGTCGGTGCTCGCGCAGCTGGGTAACCCGGACATGCGCACGCCGATCGCGCAGGCACTCGCGTGGCCGGAACGCATCAGCTCCGGCGTTGCGCCGCTGGAGCTCGCCCGCCTCGGCTCGCTCAACTTTTTCGCGCCCGATCTGGCCCGGTTCCCGTGCCTTGGCATGGCCTACGAAGCGCTGGGCGCGGGCGAAACCGCCCCAGCGATCCTCAACGCCGCGAATGAAGTAGCGGTGGAAGCGTTCCTGCAGCGCAAAATCGGTTTCCTCGACATCGCCCGTGCCTGCGAAGCGACCATGCGTCGCGTGCCGGCGACACCGCTGTTGTCGCTCGGCGACGCGCTGGATGCCGACCGCGAGGCGCGCGCGGTGGCGCGCGAATTGCTCAAGCTCGAGCAGCCGCAACCTCTTCCGGCGTGATCGACATGATCCAGAAATTGCTCGCTTTCATCGTGACGCTGGGCGTTCTAGTCGTGTTTCACGAGCTAGGCCACTACCTCGTCGCACGTTTGGTGGGCGTCAAGGTGCTGCGCTTTTCGGTCGGCTTCGGGCGCATCGTGTGGTCTCGCCGCTTCGGTCCCGATCGTACCGAGTGGGCGCTGTCGGCGATTCCGCTGGGCGGTTACGTCAAGATGGTCGACGAACGCGAATCCGAGGTGCTCCCGGCCGATCTGCCGCGCGCGTTCAATCGACAGAACGTCTGGCGCCGGATCGCGATTGTCGCCGCAGGGCCGATTGCGAATCTGGCGCTCGCCGTGCTGCTCTTCGCGGCGATCTATGTGATCGGCGTCCCCGCTCAGCGTCCGCTGCTGGCGCCTCCGCCAGCGACATCGCCTGCGGCAGAAGCCGGTCTTGCGGGAGGCGACCTGGTTACGGCGCTCGATGGCGAAGCAATCGGCTCGTGGCAGGATCTGCGTTGGCGCCTGCTCAAGGCTTCGGGAACCAGCAGCGTCAGCCTCGAAGTAACGCATGCAGACGGCTCGACGGCAACGCGGCGCTTGGCGCTCGACGCACTGAACGCCGGCGATTGGGAATCGAATTTCATGGCTACGCTTGGGCTGCGAGCCGATCTCGGTTCGCCGATCGTCAACGAGACGCTGCCCGGCAAGCCGGCGGCGATCGCGGGCATTCGCCCGGGCGACGCGATCGTCGCCATCGATGGCACCGCGGTGCGCTCGCCCGCAGACGCGGCGGCGATTACCAATGCGCATCCCGGCGAGCGAATCACGTTCACGCTGCGCCGCGAGGGTGCCGAGTTTCGGAGCGAACTGACGCCGGAGTCGAGCGAGCAGAATG
>VBDA01000310.1 GCA_005883655.1 Betaproteobacteria bacterium
CGGTGCCTTTGGTGTCCTTTCGGAGCTTTCGCACCGATCTTCTTTACCCGTTCGTGCTTTTCCTGGCGAGCTTCATGCTGGTACGCTCGCGCGGCGGTCGCCTGGCCCTGACCATCGGCGCGGGTGCCGGGACGCTGATGTCGCTGGCAACAACCATCGCCGCAACGATTGCGCCGATCGATCCCAAGGCGGATGCTCCGGGCCCGGGCGTGCTCGGTTGGCTTGCTTGGAAGGCTGGCGACACGGTGGACCTGAGCACCTTTGTCGCCTTTGTCACGGTTCCGTTATTCCTGGTCCTGCTCACCTCGCGCAACGCGCTCTATCGAGCCGCGGTCGCCATCTGGCTGGTGGCGTTCGCCGCACTCGGGATCATGAGCGAGAGCCGGACGCTGGTCGTATCGCTGTTAATGTCTCTGGCGTGCTTCGTCATCGTGCTCGGATTGCTGCGAGGCAAGCTTCACCTGCGTTCCGTGCTGGCAGTGATCGGCGTCGGGTTGATCGTTTCTGCGATCAGCGTCGAGGTGATCTCGCGTTTGCGCACGCCAGGACCGCAGGCGATGTTTCGAAGCGCCGCGGTGGATATGATCGCCAAGGATACGCGCCCGGCAATCTGGTCTGCGTATCTGGAGCTTGCCAAGCAACACCCGTGGTTGGGCGTTGGATTCGGGCGCTCGCTGCCGTCCAGGACCTACCATCTCGATGAAAATGCGGAATTTCGTCAAATCGATGCCCATGCGCCGACCCACGCGCACAACCTGCTCCTGGGGCTCACCTTGGAAGTGGGGTTGATCGGTTTGGCGGTATGGCTATACCTCCACGTGGCGCTGTTGAGGCTGGCAATTCAACACGCGCGACCGCGAGGCAACCGCGAAAAGGCATGGGCGGCCGCTGTCGTGGCGCTGGTCCTGTCGATGTTGGTCAAGAATTCGACCAACGATCTGATGGTCTTCGGCAACGCTTTGCTGTTTTGGTCGCTTCTCGGCGCAATGCTGGGTCTTGTCTGGTGGGGCCTCGCGGATGGTCCACCCACAACGCTTATGGGCGAGATCACGCGCTAGGCGCGGCGACTAGGGCGAAAAAAAGCCGGGCATCGCCCGGCTTTTTATGATCTCGCGACAACCAGCGTTACACCGCCTGGATGTTGGAAGCTTGTTTCCCCTTGGGTCCCGTGGTGACTTCGAACGAAACCTTCTGGCCTTCCTTCAGCGACTTGAATCCCGGCATGTTGATCGCCGAGAAATGTGCGAACAAATCTTCGCCGCCGCCATCGGGCGTAATGAAACCAAAGCCTTTGGCGTCGTTAAACCACTTTACAGTTCCTGTTGCCATGTTTTCCAATTCCTTAAAACAGAAAATAATCGGGTCAAACCCGGCCGATGTTTCGATCTCAAGGACAGGAAAGTACGGCGTTTCGGCGACAGCGAAGCAGCCGGACAGGTCGTGCTTTAGTACTTGAAACAAAACACAAACGGCACTATACGCACTATCCCCAGCGGGGTCAAACGACTGTCAAGGGGTCCCTAAGCGGCCCCAAAACCGCAAAACTTAGCCGGAAAGCTCGCCACGAACCAGCGCTGCGCCCGCCGCCAGCGCCTCCAGTTTAGCGCGAGCCACATCGCGTGACAGCGGCACCATGCCACAATTGGTGCAGGCGTGGAGACGGTTGGCGGGAACGAAGGCGAGCGCCGCCCGCAGGGTAGCCGCCACCCCCTGGGGCGTTTCGACCCTGTCGGTCGCCACGTCGATGGCCCCGACCAGCACGTCCTTGCCGGCAAGGAGTCCCAAAAGCTCGAGCGGGACGCGTGAGTTGGCGCATTCGAGTGAAACCTGACGGATCGAGGACTGCGCCAGCAGTGGGAACGTTTGCTGGTATTGCCTCCACTCCGAGCCCAGGGTCGCTTTCCAGTCGATATTGGCTTTGATACCGTAGCCGTAGCAGATATGGACGGCGGTACGGCATTTGAGCCCCTGGGCGGCACGCTCGAGGGCGGCGATGCCCCAGTCCCGCACTTCGTCGAAATAGACGTTGAACGCCGGCTCATCGAATTGGATCACGTCGACGCCAGTGGCCTCGATCGCCAACGCTTCCTCGTTCAGGATTTCCGCGAAGGCCCATGCCAGCTTTTCCCGGCTCCGGTAGTGGTCGTCGTAAAGGGTATCCACCATGGTCATCGGTCCCGGCAAGGTGAATTTCACCCTGCGGCCGGTCTGGCCGCGCAGGAAATGCGCGTCGTCGACGTAGATCGGGTGCGTTCGCGCGACGGGCCCGACGACGATCGGAACATCGGCATCGTAACGGTTGCGGATGCGTACGGTTTTCTTGTGCTTGAAATCGACACCCTCGAGGTTCTCGATGAGGGTGGTGACGAAGTGCCGGCGGCTTTGCTCACCGTCGGTGACAATGTCGATGCCCGCGTGCTCCTGATCGAACAAGGCGAGCCGTACCGCGTCACGCTTGCCCTCGGCCAGCTTCTCGCCTTCGAGCAGCCAGGGCGCCCAGAGTTGATGGGCCGGCGCCAGCCACTCGGGCTTCGGCAGGCTTCCGGCAATAGTCGTGGGCACGAGCGTGGGCATGGGTTCTTCGCGTGAAACGGCGCTCAAGTCAAGGGCGGCCGATTATAGCGCCGCGAAAGATGCGCCCGCGCTTTCTCGGCAGCCCTTGCTCAATCCCTGGCAGCCACGTACCGTGAGCGACGCTCGAGCATTCGATGCGTGGCAAGGTCGAGCCGCTCGCCGATTTGCGCCCGGTTGCCTGAAGCCTCATTCCATTCGATGACCCGAGTTCTCTATACCGAGCACGATTACCCCGACGTCAACCTGGAACGTGGCGTGCTCGAGGCCGCCGGTATCGAGCTCGTGCTCGGGAACTGCAAGACCGACGACGAGCTCATTGCGGCAGGCAAGGATGCCGATGCTTTCCTGATTCAGTACGCGCCGATCACCGAGCGGGTGATTGTGGAGCTACCTCGATTGGGGCTGATCAGCCGAATCGGCGCAGGCTTCGACACGGTCGATACGGCGGCCTGCGCGAGGCATGGCGTCTGGGTCGCGAATTCACCCGACTACGGTATTGGTGAGGTGGCAACGCACGCGTTGTCACTCGCGCTGGCCCTGATCCGCAACGTTGTCGGCTTTAACCGCGACGTCAATGCCGGCAAATGGCACTACCTCTCGTCGGGAAAGCTCCGGCGTGCCAGCGAAATGACGCTCGGCATCGTCGGCCTCGGGCGCATCGGCAAGCGCATGGCGCATGTTTCGCGCAATACATTCAAGCGGGTCATCGCCTGCGATCCCTACCTCATCGATGGCGATTTCCCGGCATATGTCGAACGGGCCGATCTGGGCGCTCTTTTCGAAGCGAGCGATGTGGTGAGCCTGCACACGCCGCTCAACGACGAGACACGCGGCATGATCGACGAACGCGTGCTGCGGCGCATGCGTCCGGGGTCGTTTCTGGTCAATACGGCCCGCGGCGCCGTCGTCGCGATCGAGCATTTGCTTGACGCACTCGATAGTGGAATACTTGCCGGCGCTGGATTGGATGTCCTGCCGGTCGAGCCGCCTGCTCCCGAGAGCAGGCTGCTGGGCCACCCCAAGGTGATCCTGACGCCGCATGTCGCGTATTTCAGCGCACAGTCGGAAATCGAGCTGCGGCGGAAGGCGGCACAAAACATCGTGACCTGGGCGAAGACCGGCCGGCCGGATTATGTGGTCGTAACGGGCGCACGGCATCCACGCGCGTAGGCGATCCGGAAGCAGCAGCGGTCCTCAGAACGGCTTTACAAAGGAGGAGAATGGCAGCGGTAAGCATCAGGGCGGTGCGCAAGAATTTCGGCTCGACGCAGGTGATACGCGGCGTCGACATCGACATTGCTGACGGAGAATTTTGCGTTCTGGTCGGCCCTTCGGGATGCGGCAAGTCGACCTTGCTGCGGATGATTGCCGGGCTCGAGGAGATCACCGACGGCGAAGTCAGCATCGGCGGTAAGGTGGTCAACCGCGTGGCGCCGAAGCAACGCGACATCGCGATGGTGTTCCAGAACTACGCGCTCTATCCGCACATGACCGTTCGCGACAACATGTCGTTTGCGCTCATGCTCGCGAAGCAGAGCAAAAGTGAAATCGAAGCGCATGTTGCCAAGGCGGCGAATATCCTCGGTCTGACGGTATTGCTCGATCGCTATCCACGGCAGCTCTCTGGCGGCCAGCGCCAGCGCGTCGCCATGGGACGCGCGATCGTGCGCGACCCGCAGGTATTTCTGTTCGACGAGCCGCTGTCGAACCTCGATGCCAAGCTGCGGGTGCAGATGCGAACCGAAATCAAGGAGCTGCATCAGCGTCTGAAGACGACCTCGATCTACGTGACACACGATCAGATCGAGGCGATGACCATGGCCGACAAGATCGTGGTCATGAAGGATGGCGTGGTAGAGCAGATCGGCGACCCGCTGACCTTGTACGACCAGCCGAACAACGTTTTCGTGGCCGGCTTCATCGGCTCGCCTGCGATGAACATGATCCCCGGCACCGCGCGCAGCAGCGGCGGCACCGTGGAGGTGGAGTTCGATGGCGGTGTGCGCTTGCCGATGCCGATCAGCGCCCGCGCGAGCGACGGGCAGCGCGTGCTCTACGGCATGCGACCGGAGCATTGCCTGCTCGATGGAGGAGCCGGTTTCCCTGCGGAGGTGGTCGTGGTCGAGCCGACCGGGGCGGATACCCAACTCTATTGCCGGTTCAACGGACAGGAACTGACCTCGCTGGCGCGCGACCGGGTCAGCTGTCGCGCCGGCGATCGCATTTCGTTAAAGCCCGATCTTGCGCGCGCGCATCTGTTCGATGCGGAAAGCGGAGTGAGGCTGGTTGCCTAAGCATCGCCAACGGCCCGGAAGCCGCATCGGCGATCACAGTTTGCAAGTCGTCAACTGGAGGAGAGAAGCATGAACGATTTCAAGCGCCGCGATTTTCTC
>VBDA01000311.1 GCA_005883655.1 Betaproteobacteria bacterium
TCATTTTGGTAGCTGAGCGGGAACGGAGTACTTTTTGACGAACGCCGCCGGGCCCCCGCTTTGACCCGACCTCGAATGCTTGAAGCGGGAGCGGGCGCCCCGCCCGTTTTATGGAACCTGTCGCCCGATTCAGCAGTCCTTGGCAAGCGGGATTCGGCATTCGCCGGCAACGGGACCTTGTCGATGTCTTGCGGCCCCTCTTTCACGGGCACACGCATTTTGGGCTTGTGACCGTCCGAATAGGCCTTTGCGAGGTCCAGAGTCTCGCGTACGCCAATGTCGGCGCCGTGTGCGGACAGGAAGCGTCTGCCGGCGATCCGTCCTTCGGCCTGAAGCAGCTTCAGCCACGCGCGCGAGCGCTCGGACGGCGACCCTTGTGCGTGGAGCTCGTCGCGCGGCGGTCCGATGCGGTGCATGCGAACCGCGAGCAGGTGCGACGTATCGGCGTTTCGCTCCGCAAGCGCGCGCATTGCGGTTATCGCCTGCATCTCGGCGACAAGGCTCGAATTGAATATGATCTCGCCGACCCGGCGCCGTATCCCCAGCCCATCCGTCGGTACCTCGGCAAACTCGGGCGCAAGCTGGACGACAATCAGATCGTCGGCGAGCCCGCTATGGATCATCGGCCACAGCGTCGGGTTGCCGCAGTAGCCTCCGTCCCAGTATTGCTCTCCGTCGAGCTCGACTGCCTGGAACAACTCGGGCACGCACGCCGATGCGAGCAGTGCGTCGATCGACATCGCATCATTGGCGATAACGCGCGGCAGCCCGGTCTTGACATTGGTCACGGTCACGAACAGCGCCGGTGAAGCCTTGCTGCGGATCGCGTCGATATCGACGTGAGCCTCGATTGCATCGCGCAGCGGGTTGATGCCCAGCGGATTGGAGTTATAAGGCGTCATCGCGCCGCTCGACAGCAGCCAGGCGCCGAATGACTGACGCAAGCTGCGCTCAGCGGGTCCCCAGATCTTGCGCGCAAGATCGGCCAGCGCTGGATCGGCAACCCGCAACCAGAACGCACGCAACGATTTTCTTGCCTGCGCCGCGGAGCCCTTGGCCAACGCGCTGGCCACGATCGCGGCATTGATCGCGCCGGCGCTGGTGCCGCTGAACTGCGCGATGGAAATGGTGCGGCTGGCAAGCAGCACGTCGAGCACGCCCCAGGTGTACGCGCCCCACGAGCCTCCGCCTTGGAGGGCGAGCCCGATTGGCTTCCTTACCTTTCGCGGCGTGGCGGCCGGTCGAACATTAATCTCGGCAAGGTTTTTTTTCATAGTTTGCGGTCGACCAAAGCTCGTGGCCCGTCGACAATGCGTGATCCGTGTCACATCGGCGGATAGCTGATGTCGACACCCAACATTACCAGCTTCAGGTTACATTGCTGCGTTGCATCAATTACAACCGTAACGGGGCTTGGAGGCTGCATTGTTGCATTGCATCAAACCACAATGGGCAATCGCCTCGCGGAAGTCCAATCGAAAATCGCAATGGGCATCATCGACTTTGTTGATGACCCTCTAAGCACTTGGGATGTCGTGGAAATGAGGCTTTTCTGACTTCACTGGCGCTTCTGGGATGGTACCCGCCGTCAGGAATGGTGCGAAAACACCGTTGCTGCATCGCGACGGTGCGAGTCGATGACCTTCCCGTCCGATCCCAAATTGTTAACTCCTTGTTGCAACTCATGGTCTGTGGTGCTTCCCTCGCTGGCATGCCGCTTGCGGGATGCAGAGGCGTCGATGTCGCCGGGAGGCGTCGCATACGCGTCCATAAAATCGAGAGCTCCGCGAATATCACCGGAGCATCGTCGCTGTTTGCCTCGCTCAAGTGGGGCCATCGCGGCCGACGGCACGTCGCGCTTCAAAAGAACACATCCGAAGGAATACGGCAGCAGACGCGCGATCCTGGCGAGAGGATTGTCGCGACCGAGGACGCACCGGCCGGCGAGGGCAAGCGATATTGGCTCTGGCTGGACAACGCCATCACGGGGTTGTGGGTCGCCCTCTTACTGGCGATCATCGCTTACGCTTTGGTCGGCGGAGAAGCGGTGTTGGCACAGCTCGACGGGCTCGATCTCGTCGCCACCTATTCCCTGTCGCCTTGACGCCATTTTCGCGCGAGCAAATTCGCGCCTACAACGCCAACGCGACCCTTGTCCCCTGATCGATCGCCCGCTTGGCGTCGAGCTCGAGCGCAACATCGGCGCCACCGATCAGCCGTGGCTTGATTCCCGCCGCTTCGAGGCTCGCAACCAGTTCGCGGCGCGGCTCCTGCCCGGCGCAAATCACGATCGTATCGACCTCGAGCAATTGCGGCTTGCCGTCGATCCTGATGTGCAATCCCGCGTCGTCGATGCGGTCGTACTCGACGCCGGCCAACATCGCGACGCCGCGGCGCTTGAGCAATGTGCGGCGTATCCAGCCCGTCGTTTTGGCCAAGCCCGCGCCGACCTTCTCGGTCTTGCGCTGCAGCAGCCACAGCTGCCGCGGCGGCGGATTTTCGTGCGCGGCCTTTACGCCTCCGCGATGCGCGAGGTCGGCGTCGATGCCCCATTCGGCGCAGAAGGCGGCGATAGCCGGGTCGTCACGGCGTCCGTCGCTCGCGTGACCGTCTGCAGGATGATCTTCGGTGAGCAGCTCCGCGACGTCGAAACCGATGCCGCCGGCGCCGACGATTGCCACCCGCCTGCCTGCGCGCTTGCGTCCTTCGACAATTTCGACATAGCTCGCGACCTTGGCGTGATCGATGCCGGGAATCGCCGGTTTGCGAGGCACGATGCCGGTGGCGAGAATGACGTCGTCGAACGCGCCTAGATCCTCCGCGCCCACGCGTCGATTCAATTTCACTCCGGCGCCGAGCTGCTCGAGCCGCGTACGAAAATAACGCAAGGTCTCGGCGAACTCCTCCTTGCCGGGTATGCGCCGCGCGAGATTGAACTGTCCACCGATCTCGGCTGCAGCATCGAACAGTGTCACGTCTTGACCGCGCTCGGCTGCGGTCACGGCGCACGCCATTCCCGCGGGGCCGGCGCCGACCACCGCGTCTCTTCTCCGCCGCGTTGCCGCGGTCATCGTGAGCTCGGTTTCGCGGCACGCGAAGGGGTTGACCAGGCAGGTCGCGGTCTCGCGCTCGAAGATCTGATCGAGGCAGGCCTGGTTGCAGCCGATGCAGGTGTTGATTTCCGCAGCGCGATTCTGCGCCGCCTTGTTCACGAACTCCGGGTCGGCGAGGAAGGGCCGCGCCATCGACACCATGTCGGCGTCGCCGCGCGCGATCAGCGTCTCGGCTGTCGCCGGATCGTTGATGCGGTTGGTGGTGATCAGCGGGATCGCCACGTTGCTTTTCATCCGCCGCGTCACCCACGCGAACGCGGCGCGCGGGACCATGGTGGCGATGGTCGGGATCCGTGCTTCATGCCAGCCGATGCCGGTGTTGATGATCGTCGCGCCCGCGGCTTCGATCGCCTGCGCAAGCGACGACTTCGTCCCAGGTGCTGCCGCCTTCGACCAGATCGAGCATCGACAGCCGGTAGATGATGATGAAGTTGGGGCCCACCGCTTCGCGTGTTCGGCGCACGATGGCGACCGGAAACCGAATGCGATTCAGGAACGAGCCGCCCCACTCGTCGTCGCGATGATTGGTCTGCGGCGCGATGAACTGGTTGATGAGGTAACCTTCGGAGCCCATGATCTCGACCCCGTCGTAGCCCGCCCGTTGCGCGAGCTCCGCAGAGCGGGCGTACGCAGCGATCGTCCTGCGCACGCCCCACCGGGTGAGCGCGCGCGGACGAAAAGGCGTGATCGGCGATTTGAGCGACGACGGCGCGACCGAGAGCGGGTGATACGCGTAGCGACCGGCATGCAGGATCTGCATCGCGATTTTGCCGCCAGCCGCGTGAACTGCGTCGGTAACGATGCGGTGCCTGGCCACCTGCCACGGAAAGGATAGCTGTGAGGCCCGCGGCTCGACCCGGCCGGCGAAGTTGGGCGCGATGCCGCCGGTCACGATCAGGCCGACGCCGCCCTTCGCCCGAGCCGCATAGTACGCCGCGAGCTTATTGAATCCATCCGGCGCTTCCTCCAGACCCGTATGCATCGAGCCCATGAGGACGCGGTTCTTGAGCGTCGTAAAACCGAGCGGCAGCGGTGCGAGGAGGTGCGGGTATTGGTTTATGGGTCCGCTCATGGCGGGCCACCTTTTTAAGCACCGAAGCCAGGGAGGGTAAACCATAGCGCGCACGCGATCCAGCGCGCACCTTCCCGATTCCGTGCAAGGAAACCCGATACTACGAAAACTCGCCCAAGCTTACTCGACCTTCAGCGTTGCGCTCATCGTCGGATGGAAAATGCAGACGTAGGTAAACTCGCCCTTTTTCGCGGCGGTGTATTTCCAGGACTTGCCTGGTGCGATTTCGCGGGAATCGAAGCCACCGGCGGCGGACGTCACCGTGTGCGGAAACGGATCCTTGTTCACCCAGGTGACCGAGTCGCCGGCCTTGACGGTCAGCATCGCGGGCTGAAACGTGGTGCCATCGATCGCGACTGTCAGGGTCGCGGCCTTGGGCGCATCGGCCGCCGCGGCCGGGCCCATGCTCCAGCAGAGCAGGGTCAGTCCCGCGGCGAAAACTGCAGCGGTGCGATACGAGCTCGCATTCACCGGCATGCGTTTACTTCTTGCCCATCGAGCCGCCCATCGATGACTGGAGCATCTTGGCGTGCTCGAGATGCGCGACAAACGCCGGCCGCACCTTGACCAGCAGCGCCTTCAGCTCTTCGTTCTTGGCATTGGGGATCAGCGTCTTGTCGACGGCATCGAGCACCTGTTGATGATAGGTAACTTCGTGGTCGATGTAGGCCTTGTCGAACGCGGCACCCTTCAGCGTCTTCAGATGGGCGAGGTTCGACTCGCCACCGGACTTCAGGCTCTGGCTGGTCGGGTTGTCCTCCGGAGTGACCTTGAGCTTGGTCACGAGCTCGACCGCCGATTTATTCACGCCGGTGTGGTCGGTGATCATGCGCTCCGCGAATTTCTTGACTTCGGCGTTGGCCGAGGTCGATTGCGCTAGCTTGCCGGCGTCGATATCGACCTGATTGGCGGTGACGACGATCGAGGCGATCTGCGCGTCGTTGACGCCTTGCGCGGACGCGCCTGCGACCGCGAATAGCAGCGTGCCGGCAATGACAATGGCTGGAACTTTCATTATGTGACTCCTCAGTGGTGGATCGATGCTTTTTGCTTTGCAAAAAAGCCGGCGAGCGGCGAACGCTCTCATTCTGCCGTCAGCGGCGGGGGTCCCCTGCTATACGAAGACTCCGCACCAACGGATGAACATCAGATGCAACTTCGGGTCCCGGCGTTCCCGCGAGAACGGGTCGGGCCATTAGCATGGGATGGATCAATCGTTGACGGGCGAGCCGGGAGCCACAGCCAGCGCCCTGGCAAGCACCCCGGCTACGATACGATCGCAGCGCTCGCCGGCGAAGCCGAACA
>VBDA01000312.1:0-2924 GCA_005883655.1 Betaproteobacteria bacterium
CAACGGCTGCAAGGGGTCGAGAGTTGTCGCACGCGACCGGCGACTTTCGGCCATCAGCTGCCTTTGACCGACGCTGACCGGCCGACCGCATTAGACGGGAAGGACCCGCTCGCGCTCGCGGAGGGAACGGGAACTACGACCCGTTGCCGTCCTTTGAATGTCGGCTTCCTGGTGTTCGCACTGACTTTACCGTTTCATTTCCGTGACCGGTTCAATCGGCTATTCAAACTGCTGTCGACCGGTCTGGGCCACGAGCTGCGGCCGCGACGCGCAGACGGCTCCGCGGGAACTCGCTCACCAAGGCCCCTGCCACTGCTTCGAATAATGCGGCTAGCTGCGGCTGTCGGCGACGAGATGCGTGCCCACGTCCGAGCGTACCGCCATGCCATACCGGAGTCATCACCTTGCGGTCGTGCAAGTCGGGACGTGTTACGCTATCCCCGACGCCGCCGACGGGGGCGTTGGATCTACTACTCCTACAAGGAGACAAGACGATGGCAACTAAGTCCGGCGTGGCGCAGCCGCCCAAGAAGCGCCCCGCGCGCAGAAGTCAGCGTCAGAAGAACTACCTTATTGTCGCAGGCGATGGATCGTTGTACCTCGCCTCCGGCGCGACCGGGAAGGTCAGCATCGTCGACGGCGAGACGACGAAGCAGGTGCTGTCGCTGCTCAAGCAGCGGCAACAACTCGGCAAACAAATCGCCGAAGTGCTCAAGAGCCGCGGCTATGAGGTGTCGTCGGACGCGGACTTCGGCGATATCGATCTCCGTAAGCGTTAACGCGGGCTAGTTCCGAGCATCGCCGACGCTAGTCGCCGAAGCGGGACGTGTGGCGCCGCCTCATCGGGCGGCGATACGTCGGTGGCAGGTGCCATGTCCGCACGGCGCTCTGCATTACCAGGAGCACGTTGCTTGCACGATTCGTGTCCGTCGCCTGGTCCTACGGCCGCGATCGACCTCGGCGGGACGATCCGCACCGTCGGAGCCGAGGTGACCCTGTCGCGCGCGCGGAGGATTCTGCACGACGTCGGAATCACACGAATCGGCAATGTGACTGGTCTCGATCATGTCGGCGTGCCGACCTGGATGGTCGTGCGACCGCTGGCAAGATCGTTGACCGTTTCGCAAGGGAAGGGTTTGACGCATCCCCTTGCGCAGGCTTCCGGCGTGATGGAAAGCATCGAGTTGTATCACGCCGAGCATTTCGTACCGCGCGGCCGCGTTGCCACGTTACGGAAGGCGGCCGGCGACGCTCGGTACGCCAATCCGCTGCTGCTGCCGATACGGCCGGAGGCGGCACTCGACGCAGACGCTTGCACCGAGTGGGTCGAAGGAACGGACATCCTGTCCGGAACCGTACGCTGCGTTCCTCGCGACTGCCTAAGCCTCGAATCGCTTTCGGGGCGACGTCGCTCGCGGATGTTCGTCGCCTCGTCGAATGGCCTCGCGTCGGGCAATACGCGGTCAGAGGCGCTGCTGCACGCGCTGTGCGAGCTTGTCGAGCGCGATCAATCGTCGCTGTGGCTCGTACGCAAACGACTTCTCTCCGCCGCGCCCGACTCGCGCCTGTGCCTCGACGGCGTGAGCGACGAAAGTTGCCGGTCGCTGATCGACCGGTGCGTCGCGGCGGGGCTGCGCATTGCCGCATGGCACGTCACGCAATCGCTGACGGTGCCCTGCTTCATGGTCAAGGTATTCGATTCCGAGCGTCGCACGTTCTATCCGCAGCGCGCCTCCGGCTTTGGATGCCACCCGTATCGCCGCATCGCGCTTGCGCGGGCGATTACGGAAGCGCTGCAAAGCCGCTTGACGCACATTGCGGGCGCTCGTGACGACCTATACTGGTCCCGCTATCGACGCGCGATTCGCGTGGACAACGATGCCGGCGAGCGCTGGGTTAGCGCGCTCGAAGCGGAGCCGGAGGGCATCGATTTCGAGGCGGTTCCCGAGGCGCCGCTCCTGCGGAGCATCGAAGATCTGCTCGAATGGCTGCTAAGGGCGCTCGCGCGCGAAGGCCTGTCGCAGGTAATCGTCGTCGACCTCACGCAGGACGACTTCGGTATTCCGGTGGTGCACGTCACGGTGCCGGGTCTCGAAGGTCTGTTCGGAAGGCCCGGCTATACGCCGGGTCCCCGTGCGCAACGTCTGCTCGCGTGGCGCGTGTGTCGATCGTCGCAATGAAGACGAAGATCTGCCTGTTCGTCGGACCGACGCTGTTCCGGGAGCCCACGCCCGCTGGCATCGTGCGTTACGGACCTGCAGCGCTCGGGTCGGTATTTCGCGCGGTCGAGGCCGGCTACCGGCGCATCGGCGTTGTCGACGGCTTCTTCGGCAACGCGCCGTCGGTCTGGCACAAGGAGATTCTTTACGCAATTTCGCGTGGCGTTGACGTCGCCGGCGCCGGCAGCATGGGTGCGTTGCGGGCAGCCGAGCTCTGGACGCTCGGCATGGTCGGCTTGGGGCGAATATTCCGATTGTTTCGTAGCGGTGCGTGGACTGACGACGATGAAGTCGCCGTCATACATGCGACGAAAGAGCTCGATTTCCAGCCGGTGTCCGAAGCGATGGCCAACGTGCGCTTCACGCTGCGCAGCCTGACTCGGAAAGGTGTGCTCGAGCGCCGCCTCGAGCAGGAGATCGTCCGACGAATGAAGGCGTTTCATTTTTCTGGGCGGACGAAGGAAGCATTGCGGCAGCAGCTGATCGAGTTGGTCGGTCGTGCGAAAGGCGAAGAAGTCGTTGACAGGTTCGAGCGCGAATTTGTCGATGCGAAACGGCAGGATGCTCGCGTGCTCGTCCGGTACCTGACCGGACCGCGCGCCAAACCGTGGCCGCGAGCGTCGAAAGTATTCTCACCAACGGATCACTGGCGTGGACAGTTCGAGACCGAGATCGCGGACGTGCCTCCGCTAGGCTGAGCGCTAT
>VBDA01000312.1:3216-8670 GCA_005883655.1 Betaproteobacteria bacterium
GTCGCGACAACGATTTCTTCGGCCGCGGCGTCAACCGCGCCGCGCGCATCGTGGCGCTCGCGCACGGCGGCCAGGTGCTGATGTCGCAGGTCGCCATGAGCCTGGTTCGGGAGCGGCTGCCGCCCGGCGTTACGGTGCGCGATCTCGGCAGCGTGACACTGCGCGGTCTCGAGCGCCCCGAGCAGATCCATCAACTCGTGCATCCGGCGCTGCGCGAAACGTTTCCCCCGCTGCATTCGCTCGGTACCGCACCGAACAACCTGCCGCTCCAGACGACATCGTTCATCGGCCGTCAACTGGAGCTCACCAAGGTCGGAAGTTTGCTGGCGGAGACGAGGTTGCTGACGCTGCTCGGGCCCGGCGGGATTGGGAAGACACGGCTGTCGCTGCGCCTCGCGTCCGAGGCGCTGACAGATCACCCCGACGGTGTCTGGCTCGTCGAGCTCGCGGGGTTGACCGACCCACAGCTCGTCCCGCAGGCCGTCGCCTCGGTGTTGGGCCTTAAGGAGGAAGGCGGTCGCCCCGTGGTCGACGTGATTGCGAATCACCTCAAGGATAGGCGTCTGCTGCTGATCCTCGACAATTGCGAGCACCTGACACGTTCGTGCGCCGAGCTCGCGGCCCGGCTGCTCCATGCGGCCCCATACGTGAAGATTTTGGCGTCGAGCCGTGAGCCGCTCGGGGTCTCCGGGGAAACCACTTATACGGTCCCGCTGCTCACCACGCCTGCCGCCGATGCGCAGATCATTCCGGAATCGCTGAAATCCTACGAATCGACTCGCCTGTTCCTCGCGCGCGCGACCGCCGCGTGGCCGCCTTTCAGCGCGAGTGCTGCCAATGCGCGGGCGGTGGCAGACATCTGCCGCCATCTGGACGGCATTCCTTTGGCCATCGAGCTGGCCGCGGTCCACGTCCGCGTTCTTCCGGTGGAAAAGATTGCCGAGCGGCTGAGCGATCGTTTTCGTCTGCTCACGCGTGGGGACAAGACCGCGCTGCCGCGTCAGCAGACGTTGCGCGCGTCGATCGACTGGAGCTACGAGCTGCTGACGCAGCGGGAACAGGCATTTCTGTGCCGCCTCGCCGTCTTTGCCGGCGGCTGGACGCTGGAAGCCGCCGAGGCCGTAGGCGAGGCGACCGATGCTGCAGGCGACGGCGCGGCGCTCGACGCGCTGGCGAATCTCGTCGAGAAGTCGCTGGTGAACGTCGATCGCGACAAGGAACGCTATCGTCTGCTCGATACGATCCGTCAGTACGCGTTGGAACGATTGCGAAGTTCCGGCGACGAAGCGGAGGCACGCTCGCGCCATCTGGCGTTCTTCGTGGCGCTCGTCGAAGACGTGGCGGCGGGCATCGGCAGTCCAACGGGCGACGCAAATTTTTCGAAGCTCGACGTCGAGCGCGAGAATTTGCTGATCGCATTCGACTCCTGCGGGCTCGTCGGTGACGGCGCTCAGGCCGGCCTCCGGCTAGCTTCCGCGCTGAGGCGCTGGCTCGTTTGGCGGGGCCTTCTTGGCTTGGGCCATCGGCTCACCACAGATGCCGTTCGCCGTGCCGGCGCCGGCGCTCGCGATCTCGTCCGCTGCCGCGCGCTTTGCGCGGCGCTCGAGCTCGCTTTTCTGACGGGGTTCTATGCGGAGGCCAAAGATTACGGCGACGAAAGCGTCGCCATTGCCCGAGAGATCGACGACCGGCCAGGGCTTGCCGAGGCGCTTCGCCTATCGGGCTACGTGTATCTCGCGCACGACGATCGCTCCGTGGCGCGCGAGCATTTCGAATCAGCATTGAATCTCTCGCGCGCCCTGGGTGACAAGAGTCGCCTGGCCGCGGCGCTCAATGGTCTCGCCGAGTTGCACCGGTCCGCCGGCGAGCTCGACGTCGCTCGTCCGCTCTACCTGGAGGCCGTCCAGATCGATCGCGATGTCGGCGATCGACGCCGCCTCGCGATTCATCTCTGCAACCTAGCGCGCGTGCTAGTGGCATCGGAAAGGGTTCGCCCAGCGCTCGAAGTGATGCTCGAGGCACTGGCGATTGCCGAAGACATCGGCTCGACGCAGATTCGGCGCGCGGTGCTCGAGTGCTCCGCAGGGTTGGGGACTCTGTACCGCGAGTGGGATCTCGCAGCGCGCTTTTGCGGCGCTGCGCAGGCGCAGTCCGAGCGGATGGGCTACCACCGTGAGCCGATGAACGAGGCATTCCTGCCGCCGTTGCTGGCACGTGCGCGAGAGGCACTCGGCGACGCTGCCTTCGCCGCGTCGGAGAGCGCCGGGCGTGCGCTTTCCCACGAGCGCGCCATGTCCGAAGCGCGCGTATGGCTCGAGGTGACTCGAATGGGGCTAACGGAGAAGGGTAACTAAGCCCTGAATTGCGGCGCCCGGCGTGTAGATCAGCGCTAGGGCCGTTCGAAGCGACGTGCGAGCGGCTTGCCGGGTACGTCGAGGCAATGTTGGAGTCCTGCCTGCGCGCACACAGCCCGGGTGCGAGTCCCGCTGCCCGTCTCGGCGCGGTGGCCTTCACGCTCGCGGCGCTGTCACGCGGCCCGGCATCGGCAGGTCCCGCACTGGCTGGCCAGGACAGCGCGATGCGCGGCGGCGCGGTGGGTTCGCCGAGGTTGATGCGGCTGCCGCGATTGCAGTGAAGTTAGCGATGAAGGCGATGATGCGCATCTCGGTGCCACGCAGCGGACACAAGAGAATACTTCGTAGATCCCGGTCAGCCCACATGGAGATTCGATGGCTACCACGCTGCGACGATTCCTGCGACCGCCGACCAGAGATTGAACCCAACAGCTGAATGGCCGGTAGTGCCGACAGTTCCAGTTGATGGCCCGCCACGAAATGACTGCTCCCGCGGCGAAGCTGACGGTCGTCTTCGTCGGGCGTATGACCGAGAAGGGTCGATAGCGCCAATTCGCTTTCTGAAGCAGCGGCCGTTCGATCAGCTTTTACGTGGGTGGCGCCACCAATCCTTGAGCGCCCTCTTTATTGATTCTTCACTGTGGTTGCGATTCTTCACTGTGGTTGCGACGACGAGCGGTGTCTGCTATCGCCTTGACTCCGGTCATTCCCGACGTAATTTTTTGGGATATTGAATGGGGGAAGTTGGCCGCCCGACTGAGACATGTTGGGAAGCGACACGGCTCGTCATTGTGCCAACGCCCTGCGGTATCCTTACGAGCACCGGGCACACGGTTCGCCCCAAAGAAGGAAGGTTCTGGTGCTCAAGCTGTTCTACGCTGTCGGTACATGCGCGCTGGCCTCGCACATCGCATTGGAGGAAGCAGGTGCGGAGTATGACGCTGTGCGACTCGACTTCCGCACGAACGACCAGCGCAAGCCGGAATACCTCGCAATCAATCCAAAGGGTCGAGTGCCGGCGTTGGTCACCGACGACGGAGTGTTAACCGAGACGCCCGCGATCCTCGCATTTGTTGCGCAGAGCTTTCCGAGCGCGGGGCTCGCGCCAATGGCCGACCCCTTCGCTTTCGCTTGCGTTCAAGCCTTTAACAGCTACCTATGCTCCACCGTTCATGTCGCGCACGCGCACCGCATGCGGGGTTACCGGTGGGCTGACGATCCAGCCGCGATTGAAGAAATGCGGCGAAAAGCGCCTGCCGCGGTCGGCGAGTGTTTCGACTTGATCGAACGCAAGATGATCGAAGGACCGTGGGTGATGGGCGAGGCCTATACGGTCTGCGACCCTTACCTTTTCACGTTGGCCCGGTGGTTGGAGGCTGATGGAGTGAACCCCGCTCGACTCCCAAAAATCCAGGATCACCGGAGACGCATGTCGGAGCGTCCTGCGGTGAGAAAAGCTCTAGCCGAAGAACTGAGCCCGGCGCAGCAATAGCGACCTCATCGCTTTTCGTCGGTGGCCGACCGTCGAGGGCCGTATCGTCGACGCTGGTGTCGAATACCGAATGAATACCCGACCGCGTCAGCACGACGACTGGGCGCCGCGCGTGCATTACAATACATCACGCAAGACCTCGGCCATTCCTCAACTCGAGTCTCGCTTACGCGATACGGAGAGCCGACCGAAATGCAAGCGCGCAAGAACTTGTGACGCCGGCCGGCGCGTGCGGCAGAGATCAGCGTGACACGATTCGACACCATCGTGCTCGGGCTTGGCGCGATGGGCAGCGCGGCGGTCTATCATCTCGCCAGGCGCGGCAAACGCGTCCTCGGAATCGACCGCTTCTCGCCGCCGCATGCGCTGGGTTCAAGCCACGGCGACACGCGCATCACGCGCGTGGCAATCGGCGAGGGTGCGCAATACACGCCGCTGGCGATGCGTTCGCACGAGTTGTGGCGCGAGCTCGAGCGCGAATCGGGAGCGTCGCTCCTCACATGCTGCGGTGGACTGATCATCTCCAGCGCCGCGAAGTCGTCGATCACGCACGTCGAAGGGTTTTTTGCGAACACCGTCGCGGCGGCGGAGCAGTACGGGATCGCCCACGAAATTCTCGATGCAGGAGAGATCAGGCAGCGGTTCCCGCAATTTAGTGTCGCCGACGACGAGGCGGGATATTTCGAGCCCAGCGCCGGGTTTCTGCGGCCGGAGGAATGTATCCGCGCCCACCTGCGCATGGCCCAGGCCCACGGGGCCGTCATACATCGCGACGAAGCAGTTTCAGGATACGATGTTTCCAATGGGTTAGTCGTGGTGACGACCTCGCGGGGGCGATATTCCTCTGACAAGCTGATCGTCGCGGCGGGTGCATGGTTGCCCGACCTCGTCGACGACCGAATCGCCCAGTGCTTCACGATCTATCGCCAGACGATGTGCTGGTTCGACGTGCAGAATTCCGCAATGTTGTTCGACCCTGATCATTTCCCCGTATTTATCTGGGAATTGCAG
Organism: Betaproteobacteria bacterium; assembly: GCA_005883655.1. Classification (GTDB taxonomy): domain Bacteria; phylum Pseudomonadota; class Gammaproteobacteria; order Burkholderiales; family Casimicrobiaceae; genus PALSA-1003. The sequence continues at coordinate 8,074 of VBDA01000312.1, forward strand.
GGCAGAAAGCAGGGAATCTACGGTTTTCCGGCGCTCGATGGGCGGCACGGAGGCGTCAAGGTCTCGACCGAGCAATACGCGATCTCGACGACTGCCGACACGGCGGAGCGCACGGTTAGCCGAGAGGAGAGCGCTGCAATGCACGCGGAATTAATCGCTCCATTCCTGCCTGCGATCGGCAGCCAATGCCTCAGGGCATCCGCGTGTCTTTACACCGTGACCCCGGATTTCGGCTTCGTCATCGATACGCACCCGGACTCCGATCGCGTGATTCTCGCGTCGCCCTGCTCGGGTCACGGCTTCAAGCACTCGCCTGCAATCGGCGAGGCGCTCGGGCAGTTGACCGGCGACGATGCGGTGCGTCCGGACTTGAGCGCGTTCAGACTCGCGAGGTTCGAGCGCTGGGCCTGATAGGCATCGTGTCGCTCGATGCGTCCCTTGGACGAGACGCTGGTATCCTCCGAATCCGTGCGGACGCCCGGGGCACGGGTATCCGGCTTCATGCCACCGCCAAATGCCGAGACGCCCGCTCGTTTCCATCCTGATCCCCGCGTACAACCCGCGGTTCTTTGAACCCTGCCTCGTCAGCTCGATAGC
>VBDA01000313.1:0-5366 GCA_005883655.1 Betaproteobacteria bacterium
CCAGTGCGTCGTGTAGCGAAGCCAGGGCCTTGAGTAAAAGCTGCGGCGAATCGCGCTCCGGAATGATGATCGAAAGACCCGCGCGCCACGGCGGAAGCGCGAGGCGGGCGGTGCGCGCTCGCAATGCACCACCGACCCGGTCGGCAATCGAAAGGGAAAGGAAAAGCGGCGTCAGGCGCAGCCGCTGGCGTACACCGGTGCCCCACGCAAACCGTATTTGGTCTCGAACCGAGCTCATCGTTGGCTCGACAGAGGAGAGGTCTTGGAGCAGATCGGCAACTTCAGACCAGGCAGAGCCGGAGGTCGGCCAAGCGCGCGTCGCTCGGGCCGCATTCGGCGGCGAAGAGCGCCTGCTGCGCGAACATCGCGGTCCAGACATTGTATTCGTGCGGCGGCGCGTCCGGCGAAAACGGGATCCCCAGATTCGGGTCGATGTAGTGCACAAGAACCTCTACCATCTGATCCAAATGCTTAGTCGGCAAATCAGCTGACAGCTCATTTGACAATTCATTTGACAACTCAGGCAGCAGAAATGCCGCCGCGCGAATCGCTTGCGCAACGATGTCCAGCCGCACGCGCCCGGACCTGGCGAGCAACTCGGGCGTGTGGCCCAGTGACGCGGAGCGCTCGATCAAGTCGCGCAGCTGTCGGACCATGTGCGGCATGGCGGCAACAGTGGCAGGATGCTCGGGCTGGCTCAACGCTCCCTCGATACCGTAGAGCAATGCATGCGTCTCGCTGTGCGATTGAGCCGACATAGACTCGAGCGCGGCCCCGAAGGTTGCATCTGCCGCTTCCGCGAGCGCTCCCGGCAGTGAGGAAAATTGCGCCGCCGCGATCAGCACGCCACCGGCAGCCTTGGACAGGAACGGACCGCGACGGGTTGACCACCGGTCCGGGAGCGCGGCATCGACGCGGGTTGCCACACATGCGTCGAACATACCGTCGTCTGCGACCAGTCTCGAAAGAAGTTCGGAGACCCGCGCAACCAGCGTCGGGTCGGCTTCGATGAGCCCCAGCCGAGCTGTACTCGCAAGCCCGCGCAGCACCATCGCCAGATCGAAAAAAAACAGCGCAGCGTTGCGCCAGTCCTCCCCCGCAGGATCGAGATAGACGCGGGTCTCGGGCGTTTCCGCGCTAAACGCCCACGACAAAAGCCAGCGTTGCGCGGCGGCCGCGCGTCGGCGCGTTTCATCGTTTACGCCATGACACGCTGCATGCCACGCCAGCCACTGCAAATAGTATCCGGTGATCTCCGGATAGACGTAGGGCGCCCTTCCTTCGCGATCGACCCAACCCGCCGCGGCTCCGGTGTGTGTGCCAGAGGTCACCTGAGCGCGGTCTCCCAGCAGCCAAGAGGTCAATGCGTCGCGCGCATGCCCGGGACCGCTGGCGATTCGCGAGGGCGTCGCGTTCCGCCGCGGCGCAGCGGTGGCAAGATGCGCGCTCATGCGTGCGCGTGCTGCAATAGCGTCTGCTCGACTACGTGCACGATCTTGTCCGCGGCGTTGCCGTCTCCGAAGGGCGCAAGCTCATCGATAGGCACCGGCCGCATGGTTGGTGCTGCGAGCTTTTCGAGCGCAGCCTCGAGGATCGCCTCGCGATCCGCGCGAACGAGTTGCACCCACCCCGTCTCGATGCCTTCGGGTCGCTCGGTGTTGGAGCGTGGAACGAGCAGGTGCGTGCCAAGATGCGGCGCTTCCTCCTGGACTCCGCCGGAATCGCTGATGATCAACGCCGCAGCGGCGGCTTTGAAAACGAAGTCGCGATAGCTCATCGGCGCGACGAGATCGAATGCCGGATGCACCTCGAGACGTCGGTGAACGGTCGCCGAAACGCGCGGGTTGGGATGGATGGGGAACAGCACGCGCAGGTCCGGTCGCGCGAGAGTGAGCGCGATCAAAGCGTCGCAGACAATGCCAGCGTTACGGTCATGGTTCTCGCGCCGATGCAGCGTGACCAGGACAGTATCGCGCGCTCGCGCCGCCGGCGGCGCGAGCGGCATTTCGGCCAGCAGCGTCCACAAGCTGTCGATGCTGGTGTTGCCCACCTGATGAATTGATCTGGCGTCGACTTCCTCGGCGAGCAGGTTGCGAGTAGCCGACGCGCTCGGGCTGAAATGGATGCTTGCGTAGCGGGCGATCCGACGCCGAAACCATTCCTCGGGAAATGGATCCGAAATCGTGTCGGTGCGCAGACCCGCCTCGACGTGCGCAAGGACGGTGGAGGTATCGTGCGCCGCCCGCGCGCCGCTGTAGGAGGTCAGCGTGTCGCCTTGCACGATGAGCATGGCCGGCCTGATTCGATCCAGAACCGCCCGCAGCTCGACCCTCAAGTGGTCGTGTGAAGCTCCTAGCCAATCGAACCGCGGGAGCTCCCCGAGCTCGATGTCGCAACGGATGTCGAATTCGGCGAAGGTCCGCCTGACCGCGAGGCAGTGCTGGCCGCTGTTGACCAGAACCAATCGTAAGCGATCGTGGCCCGCCAGGCGGCGCACGAGCGGCGCCAGCTTGATGCACTCCGGTCGCGTGCCCGCGATGATGAGAACCACTGGCGGCGAGCCTCTTCGTTCCCTTTCGAAGCTCGCCACGACACGCCGCGAATGCGCAGGCATACGCTGCATCGCGTCGGGATCGCGTGCGAGCAAAGGCCGCCACTGTGGTGCGCTTGAGAGCATTGGAACTCGTTAGCTGGAAAATGCGACGGGCGCCAGCGCCCCGTTCTTGTAGAAGGGCTGCCGGGAGGCGTCGAGCCTTCACCGTGCACGCCAACTGTAGCAATTCTATTCAGAAACTGCCAGATATAAGGATAGTCCTAACGGATCCCGGCGTTCCGCGAGCACGGAGTCAAGACACTGTTTGGTACAAGCGCGATTCCGCAAGGATGACGGGTCTCGGGACACGACCGGAATGCCGCCGGTGGCCCACGGCGCTTGGAGTCCACGTTGGGCTAGATCATGCCGCCGACGATATTGATGCCCATGGCCAGGATCGCAATGTTGAATACGAAGGAAAGAACGCCATGGATCAACGTCAGCCGGCGCATGTGGCGCGCGACCACGGCGACGTCCGAAACCTGCGACGTCATGCCCACCACAAACGAGTAGTAGACGAAATCAAGATAATCCGGCTCGGTCTCCCCAGGAAACCTCAACCCGCGAATATGATCGTTCGTCGGATTCTCACGCCAGTAGTAGCAACGGGCATAGTGAAACGCGAACAGAGTCTGGATCAGCAGCCAGGATAGCAGCAGGGCCAAGATCGACAGCGAGAGATGTGCGGCGCGATCGGGGAATGGCAGTTGCTTTGCGTCGCCGATGATAAAACCAATGGCGACAACGCTCGCGCTGGATGCGACCACGACCAGCAGGAAAATTACGTAGCTGCTCTGATCGTAGAGTTGTGCCCGAACCCGCGTCATAGCCGCATCCGCGCGGCCGACCGCGAGCCAGGCGAAGCTAAGATAAGTCAGCGCACCGGCGTTCCAACCGACGAGCAGCCGGGTGTGCAAGTCCAACCACGGCTGCGTAGCGGCGAATGAAATCACGCCGATAACTAACGTCACGAGCAATCTGCGCGGCGCGCTCAGGCCAACGACCCAGGGCAGTTTCGGTTCTGGCGGCACGGAGGGAGCGAGTGGCGACATGGTCCTTAGCATCAGGTGTGGGGCCGGCGCAGCTTAGCCCATTTCTCGAGCGCAATAGCCGTAACCTAATGCACTGCTGAGGTCGCATGAGGGAAAGTCTGCACTCGAAGCCGCGGGAGCCGCTTGCAAAGAATACGATAGACGTCGAGGTCGAAGGCGACGCGCGGCGGTGCTTCGAGCAATGCGTGCAGCGTGCCTGGGTCTGTCGCGGTCCCAAGCCAGCACCAGTCCCGGAACAGGTGGACATCGGTGCGCTCGCCGGTGAGACTGCTTTCCTGGATCGAGATGATTCCCTCATAGGGCCATTGCCGCAGGGCGTAAGGTTCGAGGGCTTGGCGAAACCGCTGGTGGTGAGCTTCGGGCGTCTCCGCGCCGACGCAGGCGCCCGCGCACCTTTTGATTTGCCGCGCGAAGCATGGACCCGTGCGGCGCTCGAGGCCGAGCAGGCGCCAGCACAATTGGGCCTCGTCGGCGAGATCGCGCAGCGTCTCGCGAGCGGCGCGACGAGAGCTGAAAGGACCGTACAGGCCGTGCATATCCCGCGGCTCGATGACGTCGGCGCGCACATAATCCGGTGGCGACGGCGCGGCCATGACCCCCAGCGCGATCAGGTCGGCGCGCCGACGCAAACGCTGGTTATAGGCGGGCAGCAACGATTTGACGAGCTGTGACTCGCGCAGCAAGGCGCCGAGCTCGCCCGCGGTCTCCTCGATTTCGATGCGAACAAGCTCCGAGGAGAGGCGCAGGTCGTTGGCGCTGCGGTAGTCCGACGAAAAGTGCGAGGCGACGCGTTCGCGGAGATTGATGCTCTTGCCGACATAGAGTGGCATCGGGTTGAGCCCGTAGAATCGATAGACGCCCGGCGATTCCGGTATCGCCTCCAGCGCCCCGGCGGGAAGCTGAGGCGGCAGGCTCGGCGCCCGCAGAATCCTGCCGACCGCGGCGTCGATTTCGTCCTCGGGCCGATCACGATAGAGCGCTTGCACGAACGCCCACAGAATCCGTGCATCGCCGAGCGCGCGATGGCGGTCAAGTGAGGGCAGCCGATGGCGCTCGATGAGACTGTCAAGGTTGTGCCGCGCGACGTCGGTCAACAGGCGCCGCGACAGCTTGACCGTGCACAGCACCTTGGCAGTGAATGCCTGGCCCAGCCGCCCGAATTCGTGCCTCAGAAAACCGTAGTCGAAGCGCGCGTTGTGGGCGACGAAAACGCAGCCCGCGATCCTCGCGGCAACCTCGCTGGCGATTTCGGCAAACCTCGGTGCCTTGGCGACCATCGCATTGCTTATTCCGGTCAGCGCCTGAATGGCGGCAGGGATGCTGCAATCCGGATTGACCAGGCTGCTCCATTCGGTGGCATGGCCGCCCTCGATCCGAACGATGCCGACTTCGGTGACACGGTCGTCGCTGGCGGTCATGCCAGTGGTTTCCAGGTCTACAAAGGCGGCAGGGTTGGGAAACATCGAATTTCAGCTAGTCAAGGAAACATGAATCGCGCGCTTGACGAAAGAACGATCGTTCGTTATTGTAGCCGATATGTCGAACGATCGTTCCTACTTAGCCGCCTTGCAGGATTACTACGCGGCTCATCGCGCGCTGCCGTCGTATTCGTCCATCGGCACGTTGCTCGGCCTGCGGTCGAAATCCTCGGTGGCGGCGCTAGTGGCGCGGCTCAAGCTTGCCGGATTCGTGGAATCAACACCGGATCGGCGGCTGGCACC
>VBDA01000313.1:5395-5792 GCA_005883655.1 Betaproteobacteria bacterium
GCATGCAGGGCAGCCGAGCCCCATCGATGACGGCCCCGCCGACGCGCTGACCCTCGACGATTATCTCATCGAGCATCCGTCGCGAACGGTGCTGGTGCGGGTCAAAGGCGACTCGATGATCGACGCCGGCGTGCTGGACGGCGATCTTGTCGTCGTCGAGAAGCGAGCGGGCGCAAGGCGCGGCGAAATCGTGGTTGCGATCGTCGATAATCAGTTTACGCTCAAGCGCCTCGATCTCGAGCGGGGCCGCTTCATCCTCCGGCCGGAGAACAAGGCCTATCCCATCATCCGACCGGAAGGTACGCTGGAAATATTCGGCGTCATGGTTGGACTGGTGCGCAAGATCGCCTGACCGCTAGTGCGAAGTCCATTGCCGGCAGTACTCAGGGGTCGATAA
>VBDA01000314.1 GCA_005883655.1 Betaproteobacteria bacterium
CGATTGCGGGACTCTTGCCGGTTGCGGTCATCGTCACCTACACAACGTCCGGTTCCACCAGCCTGCGTGCGGCCCGCGAGCGGCCGATACCGCCGATCCTCAGTATGACGCCCAGCCTCGCGACGGCCCGTTGCCTTGCCTTGGTCTGGGGTGTGCATTCGGTGCAGACGCCGGACGTCTCCGATGTCGCCGAAATGGTCGAGCATGCATGCCGGCACGCTGTCGCAGAGGAATTCGCGAAGCCGGGCGATACGATTCTGATCAGCGCCGGAATGCCGTTCGGAACACCGGGCGCAACCAACCTTCTTCGCATCGCCACCGTCTGACCACGCATGGCAAGCATCGACCAAGTCACCGGCTTCGAGATTATCGACTCACGCGGCAATCCCACGGTCGCGGCCGAAGTCGTTCTTGCCAACGGCGCGCGTGGATTCGCGCCGGATCTGCCATCGATCGGAACGTTGACCGGCTATGCCGGACAGTCAGCTTTTGCGGTTTACTGCAACATCGCAGGTTTAAGCGCCTGTAAACCGAGCGGCGCCAGAACATGAGCACGCGCTTGAAGGTCGCAGTGGAGTGCGCCGTCGATGCACGCAACACGACCGGCGAATCGCCGCTGTGGTCGGAGCGCGACGCGGCACTCTATTGGGTCGATATTCCGGAAGGTCGAATTTTTCGCTGGCAACCAGAGACCGGTGACCGTCGAACGTGGCAATTGCCAACTGCAGTCGGCAGCATCGGTTTGCGCGAGCGCGGCGGCCTCGTCGCCGCAATGCGCACTGGGTTTCACTTGTTCGATCTCGAGACCGAAGCGCTCACGTTTCTTTGCCGTCCGGAACCCGAAGTTGCGACCAATCGCCTCAACGACGGCAAAGTGTCGCCGGAAGGCCGGTTCTGGGCGGGCACGATGGACGAGCGGGCCGAGAAGGAACCGATTGGCAACCTCTATCGGTTGGATGCAGACCACCGTTGCACGCGCATGGCGGGCGGCGTCAAGGTGTCCAATGGCCTCGCATGGAGTCCGGATGGCCTCACGATGTACCATTCCGATTCCCGCGGTACGGCGATCTTCCGCTACGACTACGATCCGGAGACGGGCTCGATCGGCAGGCGCGAGTTGTTCTCGTCGATGCTGCCCGAGTGGGGGCGGCCGGATGGTGGTGCGACGGACGAGGAAGGCTGTTATTGGAATTGCGGCGTATCCGCCGGACGGCTCAACCGGTTCAGTCGAGGCGGCGAACTGATCGAATATGTCGAGCTGCCGGTGACACACCCGACGATGCCGTGCTTCGGGGGGTCCGACGGGCGCACGCTGTACGTGACTTCGCTGCGTGAGAATCTGTCCGCGGCGGAACTCGCGCGAACACCGCAAGCCGGGGGCGTCTTCATGCTCGAGCCAGGTGTCGCCGGGGCGCCCGCGGCACTCTACAAAGGATGACTGAGATGACCAAAGTTGCGCTATCCGGAGCCTCGGGCAATATGGGCCGGATTCTTCGTACTGAGCTCCAGAAACGCGGTGTCGATCTGCGCTCGGCGGGGGGCCGGAATCCTCTGGCGCCGCTGCATGAGGGCGAGGACATCATGCACGGCGATCTGCGCGATCCCGCCGTCGTCGATCGCTTGCTCAACGGCGTCGACGTCCTGATTCACCTGGCGGGAACAAGTGTCGAGCGGCCGTTGCCTGAGATCATTGAGAACAATCTCGTCGGCCTGCACCAGGTCTACGAGGGTGCGCGCCGCAACAAGGTGCGGCGCGTGATCTTCGCCAGCTCGAACCACGCCTTCGGCATGCATTCGGTCAAGGACAAGCTCAAGCTCGATGCGCCGTTTCGGCCCGACGGCTTTTACGGCTTGTCGAAGGTCTGGGGCGAGGCGATGACGCGCATGTACTGGGACAAGCACGGCATCGAGGGCATTTCCGTGCGCATCGGCACTGCGATGGGCAAGCCTCCCGCCGAGTTCCGCCAATTGAGCACGTGGTTTGGCACCGAGGATCTGGTGGACCTGATGATGCAATGCATAAACATTCCCGACGTCGGCTACATGGCAGTGTGGGGCGTGTCGAACAACACGCGCAGTTATTGGGACAATACCGGTGCGGAGAAGCTCGGCTATAAGCCAAGACAAAATAGCGAGGATTTCGCTGCAGGGATTCTGAAGCAGCCGAATCCACTCGATCCCATCGCGCAGCAGTACCAGGGGGGAGGTTTCGTCACCCTGGACTTCACTCTGCTCGATGGGCGGCCTAAGCGATCCTAAGAGAATGCTCATGTCTTCATCCAACACAGCGGCCAACCGCCTCGACGCTCCGGTGGTCACCGAACTGCAAGTGATTCCGGTTGCCGGCCACGACAGCATGTTGATGAACCTCAGTGGCGCGCACGGTCCCTTCTTTACTCGGAACATCGTCATCCTGAAAGACAGTGCGGGAAATACCGGCGTTGGCGAGGTACCGGGTGGCGACAAGATTCGGCAGACGCTGGAGGACGCGCGCCAACTGGTCGTCGGTCAATCGATCGGCGGCTATCACCGCATTCTGAACAATGTGCGAAGCCGCTTTGCGGATCGCGACGCTGCGGGACGAGGTCTGCAGACGTTCGACTTGCGCATCACAATTCACGCCGTGACGGCGCTCGAGGCAGCTTTGCTGGACCTGCTCGGGCAACACCTGGGCGTTCCCGTCGCGGAGCTACTCGGTGAGGGGCAACAGCGCGATTCAGTCGAGATGCTCGGTTATCTGTTCTATATCGGCGACCGGCGCCGCACCGATTTGCCGTATCGAAGCGAGCCGGACGCCGACAACGAGTGGTTCCGACTGCGCAACGAAAAGGCAATGACGCCAGAAGCAGTCACACGCCTCGCGGAGGCAACGCACGCCCGTTACGGATTCAACGACTTCAAGTTGAAGGGCGGTGTATTGCGGGGCGAACAAGAAGTCGATGCGATCCGCGCGCTGCATGAGCGCTTTCCGAAGGCACGCATAACCCTCGATCCCAATGGCGGCTGGTTGTTGAAGGACGCTGTGCGGCTTTGTCGCGATTTGCACGGAGTGATGGCTTATGCCGAGGATCCGTGTGGTGCCGAGGGCGTCTTCTCGGCGCGCGAAGTGATGGCGGAGTTTCGCCGTGCGACCGGATTGCCGACGGCGACCAACATGGTTGCCACCGACTGGCGCGAGCTGGGCCATGCCATTCAACTGCAATCGGTCACGATCCCGCTGGCGGATCCTCATTTCTGGACGTTGAGCGGCTCGGTGCGGGTCGCGCAGCTTTGCCACGAATGGGGACTTACCTGGGGTTCGCATTCGAACAACCATTTCGATATTTCGCTCGCGATGTTCACGCATTGCGCGGCGGCCGCTCCTGGCAACATCACTGCGATCGATACACATTGGATCTGGCAGGAGGGCGAGCAATTGACGCGCGAGCCGCTCAAGATCGTTGGGGGAAAGGTGGCGGTGCCGAAGAAACCGGGATTGGGCGTCGAGATCGACATGGCGCAGCTCGAGAAGCACCACCGCATGTACCAGGAGAAAGCGCTCGGGGCGCGCGACGATTCGGTCGCGATGCAATACCTGATCCCGGGCTGGAAGTTCGACAACAAACGTCCCAGCCTCGTGCGCTGATGCGGACAACATATCGCCTAACGGCAGGAGGATAGCGATGCGCGAGAACAGAATCCGCTCCATCTGGAAAGCCGGCGGGGCAGTGCTCAACGGCTGGCTTGCGATTCCCACCGCGTTCTCGGCCGAAACGATGGCGCACCAGGGCTGGGACTCGCTGACCATCGACCTGCAGCACGGCGTCGTCGACTACCAGGCAGCGGTCAACATGCTGACCGCGATCTCGACGACCAATACCGTGCCCGTGGTTCGCGTGCCGTGGCTCGAGCCGGGCATTCTTATGAAGATGCTGGACGCGGGCGCCTACGCCCTGATTTGTCCAATGGTGAACACTCGGGCGGACGCGGAAAGGTTGGTTGCGGTCACCCACTATGCCCCCCGCGGCACGCGCAGCTTCGGGCCGATAAGAGCGCTGCTTTACGGCGGAACAGACTATCCCAAGCACGCCAACGAGACGATCGTCGTCTTCGCAATGATCGAAACCAAACAGGCGCTCGACAATCTCGACGACATTATGTCGGTGAAGGGTCTCGACGCGGTCTACATCGGCCCATCGGATCTTTCATTGGCGCTCGGCTGCACGCCGACGTTCGACGACGTCGACCCTCCCGTCGTCGAGGCCATCGATCACATCCTGGCGAGGGCCAGGGAACATGGCCTGGTCGCCGGAATTCACAACGGCACGCCGGAAGCCGCGTTGAAGCGGATCGAGAAGGGTTTTCAGTTCGTGACGGTCAGTTCGGATGCGCGCTTGATGGCCGCAGGCGCGCAACAGGTCGTCGCCAAGATGGCTGGACGAAAAGTCAAAGCATCGCCAGACCGCGGGAGCTACTGACCCATGCGCGCAGGTCGAGCCAGAGCACGCTGGCAGTC
>VBDA01000315.1 GCA_005883655.1 Betaproteobacteria bacterium
CGCGAGCTCTATCGGGAGATGGCCCTATGGCGCGGCATCTACGGTGTGGTGGTCGTGCCCTTGCTACTCGAGCGCGGCGGCCTCGCCAAGGAGATGGACAGGGTCCTGGTGGTCGATTGCTCCGAGGACGAGCAGGTTCGTCGAGTCGTCGCCCGCAGCGGGCTCGCGCCTGCGGAGGTCCGCGCCATCATGGCGACCCAGCTCGATCGCCTTAGCCGACTGCGGGATGCAGACGACGTTCTCGACAATAGCGGCTCGCCCGATGCGATTGCGCCTCAAGTCGCCCAACTCGATCGACGGTACAAAGAGCTCGCGTCGGATCGTCGCCGCGCGATGTAAGCCGGCGATGTGCGCCAATACTCAGGGATATTGCCGAGCTTGGCGCAGAATGTCGCAGTCTCTTAGCGCCGGCCTGACGTGATCCGCTACGAACACCCGCTGAACGAGCGTATACGAACCATGATGCGGCTCGAGGATCTCTATCGCCGCGCTCTGTTCTTCAATGCGGCGACGGCGCCGGCCGATCACCACGCCGCGCTGCTCGCGCTGTTCGAGATCGCCGACGTCTCGTCAAGGGCGGATCTCAAGACCGACATCCTGCAGGAGCTCGAACGACAGCGCCAGCTGCTTGCCCCGCTCAGGGACAATCCCGCGATCGAGCACGAAGCGCTCGATTCACTGCTCGCTGAAGTCGACGACGTCAGCGAGCGGCTGCTGGCGCAGAGCGGCAAAGTCGGGGCACACCTTCGCGACAACGAGTGGCTGATGGCGATCAAGCAGCGCACGGCCCTGCCGGGGGGCGTGTCGGAATTCGATCTGCCGGCTTTTCACTATTGGCTGCACCTCGATCCGGTCGCGCGGCAGCGCGATCTGGAAGCGTGGCTGGCGCCGCTGCTTCCGATTCATGAAGGCTTGTCGATCGTGCTGCGCATACTGCGCGAGAACGGCAAGACGGGAAGGCACATTGCCATTCACGGCGTGTTCCAGCTCATGCTCACCACTGCCAAGGTCGCCCAATTGCTGCGATTGTCCCTCACCGACGACCTCTCGTGCGTGCCCGAAATCAGCGCCAACAAGTACGCCTTGAATATCCGGTTCCTTGGCATCGCTGGCATGGGTCGCGGAGCGGTCTACGATGGCGACGTCGAGTTCGACTTGATGTTCTGTAATCTTTAACGCAGTCTAGGTCGTCCACGTGGTCCACACCGTCCCCCGTTTCCGCTTTAGAGACCCTCTTCTGTGCTCCGACGTTGGCCAAGCCCGCCCCTTGAAAACCGGCCCCATGCGGCTCCATAACCCAGCGGAATCGCTGAACCTTCGATAGAGACTAGAAGTACAATCCCCAGTTCGTCGGCTTCACCGGCGAGAGGTGACACTATGAGCCGCGTTTCCAGTTCCCGGGCAGTGACGGAACCTAACCCTGCCGATGCTTGGGTTGTCGCAATCGGCCTGGACGCAGAGCCAGCGAGCAGCCCAGACATTCACTTCGACGTCTGTCCTACCTGGCTAGAGCTTGCCATTCGCCATCTCTCGGATGCGCAAGTCGCACAAGGCGCACGGATCGAGACATGGAGGGATGCGGACGAACACTCGAAAACAGGGGCGTTGGAGTGGGAGTTTGCGGCGTCACTGCAGGCGATAGTGACATCCGCAATTGCGGTCGACGCCTTGTACGCCGTGGTGCAGACCAGAGTCAATCTGCCCCAATCACTGATCGATGAATGGCGAGACAAGCGCACTCCGCGTTACATTCAGATCTCGGAGGTCCTCGCCAGGGCATTTTCGTTGGAGCCAAAGAATGTGAGCAGCGTGCGTCAGACTCTGGCAGAAATATTCAGGTTCCGCGATTTGGCCGTTGATCCCTCCGCAAAGATGGACGCTCAAATTTTGCATCCTGAGCTCGGCGTCGGCGTCGAGTGGCGATTTGTCTACTTCCGGTGCGAGAGTGCGCTACTGATCGTCAAGGCAACACTGCGGCTTGTCGCGGAACTCGCCGCAGCAGGCAAACCGAAGGACGCTGATCTCCAGAAGTATCTGGATGCATTATGGTCAAGCGTTGAGCCACTGAAAAATGCGAACGCCTTAAGAGCTCAAGCACCCGACGGACCTACGAACGTCCACCAAGCCTAGGGTCGCGTGCAACGCAGACGTCCGCCGCTCGGTTTTGCTCACGATTTGGCACTCAGTGCCGCGTGCCGCCTTTCCCCTGGCCCCTTGCCTTGGCCCACACGGCTTCAACTGACAGCGTGAAGGTCCGTTGCTCGTTCGGGTTCATCGCACCCACGCCGATAAGTTTACGGGCGATTTCGTCGCCGCGATCGTTACGAATCGACACGACGACCGTGTATTCCCAAGGTTCGCCGTCGGCGGGATGCCGGATGCTGCCTTCGATACGCAGCGGCGTAAGCGCGGGCGCCTCGGACGCATCGGCGCTGGCATCGAAGCGCAGGTAATGCCGGCAGGCCGGACACACGCCTGCGCTTTCGAGTATGGTTTCCCGACAGTGAGGACATTCGCGGGTCGCCCCGGGGCTACCCGCGCGCACGCTGCTCATGAGCCGGCGCCGCTCTCCCCGCCGTTGCCGTGCTTGCCGGCTTTCAAACCCTTGCCGTCGTCCCAGCCGAACTCTGCCTGACCCCGCATGCGGGCGCCGGCCGTGACCGTCAGCGAACCGGCTTTCAGGTCGCCGATCATCACGCCGGTCTGCAGCAAGTCGACGCGTGAGGCTTCCGCGACGTTACCTTCAAGTTCGCCGGCGATCGTGACGTTGTCGGCGCGCACCCCGCCGGTCAGCTTGGCGCCGGCCTCGATGGTTAGATCGCCCTGGACGTTGACGTCGCCGTTGAACTTGCCGGCGATGCGTACGCTGCCGCCGCCTTCGATCTTGCCTTCGATGGTGATATCGGCGGCTATCAGCGATTCCTGGTGCGGCAGGCCGGTGGCGGCGCGTGCCACCGGAGCGACGGCGAGGCTGGGGGCGTATTCGGGCTCCGGCTCCGACGGAGCGTCAAACACGGCCAGTTCACTCGTTTCAGGGACAGGCGCGGGGACCTGCCGAAAGGCTAGATTGTCTTTCCATTTGGACATGCGTAGGCCTATCAGGACAGTGGACCTTTAAGGCTAACGCTAAAAGCGGGCGAAGGCAATTGACGTCATTCGAAATACTTGGTGTAAGGTCCGGAAACTTATTGCGTAGTGCGTGTATTGCTGGCACATGACTTGCTGCAGAACGTCGCATCCGGTTCTTGTCCTCCTCCTCGAGACCGGCCCTAGCCCTGGGCACCCTCCTCCGAGTGCCCGGGGCTTTGTATATGCGCGTGACGATTCGCGGCCTTCTCTGACCTTTTTCGTTCGACGCAACAACCGCATTCGACCGTCGCAGTCCTTCAACCAGGCACTGCTGACCACGGAGCAGAGTCCGGCGACCTGGCGGATTGATTTCCTATGCTCACGCGATTGACTCGCGCTCTGATCCCGACGCCTTTTTCCGGATCGACCGGCAAAGGGACATACTCACGTCTGCGGGGGTGATTTCCGCGCTCCAGGACAAAGGCCATCAAGGGGTAACAAAGAGGCGACAGAGGTTGCAGCTGGTGAACATCCGGTGGAAGCGGTGGGCGGCGGGCGCGGCAGCCTTGTTGACGGCATATACCTTGGCCGGGTTTTGGCTGGTGCCGCTGATGATCAAGAACCAGGTCCCCAAGTTCGGGCAGACCGAATTGGCACGCCAGGTGACGATCAGCGAGGTCCGTTTCAATCCCTATACCTTGCGCCTGGAGGCGGAAGATCTGCGCTTGGCCGAGGCCGATGGCGCGCCGCTATTCGCAGTCGGCAAGCTCGCCGTGGAGCTGCAGTGGAGATCCCTGGTCCGGCGCGCCTGGAGCTTTGCCGAAATCCGTATTACCGCGCCGAGCGCGAGCTTTGCGATCGCGGCGGATGGCAAATTCAATCTGGCCGAACTGCTGGGTACGCTTGAGCGCCGGCCGCGTGAAGCTTCCGGCGACACCAGCCTTCCGCGCCTGATCATCGGGCGCTTGACGCTGGAACAGGGCAAGCTGGAATTGCGCGACCGCCGGGTCGGTTATGCCAACAGTTTTTCCCCGATCGATTTTGCGCTGACTAATTTCAGCACCCTGCCCCACCAGAACGATAGTTACACCTTCAGCGCCGATTCGGCGCTCGGCGGCAAGCTGCGCTGGAAGGGCGAGGCTTCGGTGAATCCGATCCGCGGCAGCGGCGAACTGACTTTGGAAAACGTCCCCCTGCGAGAACTGGCGGTATACCTCAAGTCCTACACGCGCGCGACCGTGGCAGCCGGACAGCTCGCCGCTACCTTGCCTTATGACTTCGCCTATAGCGACGGCAAGCTCGAAGCCAGCCTCGCGGGCGCCAGGCTGGCGTTGCGCGACTTGGCGCTCGCGCACGAGGGCGCCGCCAGTGATTCCTTCGCCACGCTGACGCGCCTGGACGTGAGCGGCATCAGGGCCGACCTGGCGCGCCACGAGGCGACGGTGGACGAGCTGCGCGCCGGCGGCGCCAAGCTTACGGTCAGGCGTGATGCCAAGGGCGAGCTCGATCTGGCGAACCTCTTGAAGACGGCCGCCGGGCCGGCAGCGGCCCCGAACCCGAGCCAGCCCGTTGTCATCAACAACTGGAAGCTGAGCGTCAAGCAGGTGGTCTTCGATCAGGTAGCGATCAGCGTGGTCGACGAAACCGTCATCCCGCCTCCCAAGTTGAGCGCGGATAGCGTGCAGCTGCGCCTGCAACTGACCGCCGAACAGACCGGCGCGGACTTCAAACTGACGGTCACCGACGCGGTGCTTTCGCTCGCCGATTTGGCGCTGGCGAGCGGCGCGCAGACGCCGTTC
>VBDA01000316.1:0-5909 GCA_005883655.1 Betaproteobacteria bacterium
AGCGACGGGATTCACGTATTGCGCCCGCCGGAATATGCGGGCCTGCTCTCGCCCATCGTGCATACCATTCCACTGCAGTTGCTTGCCTACCACACCGCGGTCATACGCGACACCGATGTCGACAAGCCGCGCAATCTTGCGAAATCGGTGACGGTTGAGTGATCGAAGCTGCGCGCTCGCGGCTTTGCGTTGATCCACGCTAATGCTTTTTTGATCGCTTGCCAGTGACGGCACCCCTGAAAGTCAGGGTTCAGTTTCGCTTGCGCATCAGTAAAGGCGCCGAGATCGCCGTCGGCCCCGGTAAGGTCGATCTGCTCGAAGCGATCGCGAAGACCGGATCCATTACGTCGGCCGCGCGTGAGCTTGAAATGTCGTATCGCCGCGCATGGCTGCTGGTCGACACGATGAACCGCTGCTTCAGGGGTCCATTGGTCGAGACCGCGGCGGGGGGCAAGCGGGGAGGCGGGACGCGGCTGACCAAGCTCGGTGAAGACGTGATCCAACGCTATCGCCGGATCGAGTGTGATGCCGCGCAAGCGGGCGCCGCGGATATTCGCGCATTGACGCGTTTGATGTGACGAGCCACTAGGCGTATCCGACGCTGCGCCGATCGAACGAGACCGCCTTGATCAGCGTGTAGACCTGCTGATTTTCTGCGAGGCCCAGCTCAACCCGTGAACGGCGAGTGATTCGCGCCCGCAACGACACGTTGCCGAGGCGAAGCTGAACCTCGACGATCGGACCGCCCTGGTCGTCGATCGCGGTTATCGTTGCAGGAAGAACATTCACGATGCTCAATCCGATGGGCGGATGCAGCGCAAGCGAGACGTCCCGTGCGCGAATGCGCACTCGCACCCGCTCGCCCGCAAGCGCCTCGACGTTCGGCACGATCAACTCGCCGCCCTCGAAGCGCAGCGTCGTAAGAGCATACTTCGGGTCATACGCAACGACCGTCGTGTCGAACACCGAGCCGGCCTCGTAGCGGCCCGTCTGCGGCCGCAGATCGAGCCGGCCCATGACCTCCTCGACGGCGCCGACCGCGATCGCTCTGCCTTCCGCGAGCAGTACGATGGTGTCCGCGAGCCGCGTGATCTCCGCAATGGAATGGCTCACATAGACGATGGGGATGTGCAAGTCGTCGCGCAGCAGCTCGATGTAGCGCAGCACCTCGTCACGCCGAGCGATGTCGAGCGACGCGAGTGGCTCGTCCATGAGCAGTAGCCGAGGCTGCGCGAGCAGTGCACGTCCGATCGCGACCCGCTGTTTCTCACCGCCCGACAAGGTGCCCGGATATCGCCGCTGCAGGCCCCCGAGTCCCAGCAGATCAATAACGTGTTGGGGCTCTATCACGCGTGCCGACAGCGCCGCGCGGCGAAAGCCGTAGAGCAGGTTCGCTTCGACATGCATGTGTGGGAAGAGCAGATCGTCCTGAAAAACGTAGCCTAGCCGCCGCCGCTCGGGTGGCAGGTCGATGCCCCGGGCATCGTCGAACAGCGTTTCGCCATTGACGATGACGTGGCCCCGGCGCTGGCCGCCTACCCCCGCGAGGGCGTTGACCAGACTGGTCTTGCCCGACCCGGACCGGCCAAACAATCCGACCACGGGCGCCTCGGCCTTGAATGACACCGCAAGGTCGAACGTCCCTAGCCGCTGTACGATGTCGACGTCGATCACGATTTTGAAGTGCGACGCGTTAGCCACTCGGACGTAATGAGCGCCGCGATCGAGAGCACGACCGCGATCAGGCTCAAGCGGGTAGCTTGCGCGTCGCCACCGGGAGATTGGACGAACGTATAGATCGCCAGCGGCAAGGTGATCGACAGGAACACCCAGGTGCGCGAGCCGCCGAGCGTCCGCGCCACCGTTTCGAGTCGCGTGTCGATGGAGGAGATCGACAACCGGATCGCGCGCACCATCAGCGGGAAACCCATGATCGCGGAGGCCAACGCAGCACCCGTCCAGCGAAAGGCAATGACGATCCCGAACCAGTCGTTCAACCAGGCACCAATAGGGCCGTGCTTGCCGAACAGGAGCAGCAAAGCGAAGCCGACGACGACGGGCGGAAGAACGAGCGGCAAGTGTATGACGGCATCGAGCAAGGTCTTTCCCGGGAAGTCAAACCGCGCCAGGACATGCGCGACAAGAATCGCAACAGGAAGGCTGAGCGCGACGCTGAAAAAGGCGACCTTGAGGCTCAGAACGATAATGCCCAGCTCGGTGTCGCTCATGCTCAGCATCGATCTACGGGGCCGGAGCGAAACCGTATCGCTCCCAGATCACGCGCGCCGGGGTAGAACGCAGATAGTCGACGAAGCGTTTGGCGGAGATCGATCGGTTCGCCGCGACAATCGCCACCGGGTAGACGATGGCCGGATGCGAGCTCTCCGCAAAGGTGTCGACGATTCGCACGTTTCGCTCGGCCAACGCATCGGTCGCGTAAACGATGCCGAGTGGCGCCTCGCCGCGCGACACCAGGGTCAGCGCGACCCGGACGTTCTCGGTTCGTGCCACCTTCTTCTCCACGCTCGCCCACACACCGAGCGTCTCCAGCGCCTGCTTCCCGTATTTTCCCGCGGGGACGGAGTCCGGATTGGCCATCGCGAGCTTGTCCGCACCCAGCGCGGCCGCGAGCGCGAAGCCGGGTCCGATCTTGAGCGTCGACCTGCTGCTGGCGGACGCGATCAGCACCAGGCGATTGGAAAGGAGGTTGGCGCGGCTGCCTGGCGCGAGGAGCTTGCGTCCGTCGAGATAGTCCATCCACTCCAAGTCTGCGGAGATGAAGACATCCGCCGGAGCGCCGGCCTCGATCTGCTTTGCCAGGGCGTTGCTGCTCCCGTACGAGACGACGATGGAGGTGCCGGTCTCGCCTTCGAATTTTCTGGCTTGCTCGTCCAACGACTCCTTGAGACTCGCCGCGGCGAAGACGGTAAGGCCTGCAGAGTTCCCGGCCGATGCGCCGAAAACCAGGCTGACGGTGGCAATCGCTGCGATCGGCTTGATCCACTTGAACATGCTGACCTGGCGACCACCGGATTCTCAAGAACGGTAATATATCTTCGTATATAACGGTAGGCAAGCTCGCGCGGGCTGCGGCTACGATGTGAGCGCAGGCCGCACGATGGTCGGCGTCGCCCGGACCTTGGCTGCCGGCGTGCTCGCGGATTTGCGGTACGATGGCGCCGCTGACAACGTCCGCCCGCCATGGAATTCGCATTTATCATCGATCCCCTCGCCTCGCTCAAGGCGTACAAAGACACGAGCGTGGCGATGATGCGTGCGCTGCAGGCACGCGGCGCGACGCTCTTCGTCCTCGAACCCGCCGATCTTTTCTGGACCGCGTCGGCGACGCAAGGCCGCGTGAGGCCACTCACCGTGACCGACGACGATCACGAGTGGTATCAACCGGGTGAAGCGCTGATTCGTCCGTTGACCTCGTTTGACGCGGTGATGATGAGGAAGGACCCGCCCTTTGACATGGAATACGTCTACTCGACGTATTTGCTCGAGGCCGCGGAAAGCGAAGGTGCGCTGGTTCTCAATCGCCCCCGTGCGGTACGCGATCACAACGAAAAAATGGCGATCTCCCGTTTTCCCGAGTTCACGGTGCCGACACTCGTCACCCGGGATCCCGGAATGCTGAGCAGCTTCATCGATCAGCACAACGACGTCATCCTGAAGCCGCTCGACGGCATGGGAGGCGCGTCGGTTTTCCGGGTGCGCACCGACGATCCGAACCGGAACGTGATCATCGAGACGCTGGCGCACTATGGGGCGCGAACGGTTATGGCGCAGCGCTTCATCCGCGAGATCGTCGACGGCGACAAACGCATTGTGCTGATCGACGGCAAGCCGATCCCGCATGTTCTGGCACGGATCCCGAAGACCGGCGAGACCCGGGGCAATCTCGCGGTCGGCGGGCTTGGCGTCGCGCGGGCGCTTACCGCGCGTGATCGCGAGATCGCCGAGAGCGTCGGTCCCAAGCTGGCGGCCGAAGGACTGTTCGTGGTCGGCCTCGATGTCATCGGCGACTTCCTGACCGAGGTCAATGTCACCAGTCCTACCGGTTTCGTTGAGATCACGAAGCAGACCGGGTTCGACGTCGCGGATTGCTTTGCGGACGCTTTCGAAGAGCTTGTTCGAACGAGGCCGCGCGCTCGCTGATCGCCGCGGGCGCCGGCAGCATCGACGGCGCAGAGCGGAAGGCAGCGCCAAGCGCGTGCTAACATGACCGTGGTTAATAGCGGGAAACGGCGGGGATACGGCTGTTGGAGGACAGTAGTGCGATCCGGGGCTTAGGCCGGCTTTCGCGAGCACGAAGGCCGCACGTGCCCGGGCGCGTCCGTCTCGGGAGAGTCCATGATCGGCATTCTCATTATCGCGCACGACACGTTCGGCGAAAGCCTGATCCGCGCGGTGACACACGTGCTCGGGGTGCGTCCTCCGCAGTTCGATGCGCTCGCCGTTCGCGCCAGCGATGACCCGCTCGACCTTCTGCCGCGAGCGCGCGAGCTCCTGGCGTCGCTCGACACAGGCGACGGCGTCCTCATCTTCTCCGACATCTATGGCGCAACGCCCTGCAATCTTGCGACAAAACTGCTGCAGCCCGGCCGCGTCGAGGGCGTTGCCGGCGTCAATCTGCCGATGCTGGTGCGTGCGTTTACCTATCGCAGCAGAGGCATGGACACCATGATCAAAAAGGCCATCAGCGGCGGTTGCGACGGTGTTCTTCACGTCGGAACGGACCCGGTCTATGCAACAACGAGAGATTGAAATCGTCAACAAGCTGGGTCTGCACGCGCGTGCGTCGGCCAAGCTCACACAACTTGCCGCCAAATATCAGTGCGACGTTTCGCTGGCGCGCAGCGGCCGTAAAGTCAACGCGAAGAGCATCATGGGCGTGATGATGCTTGCGGCGGGCAAGGGCAGCCGCATCATGCTCGAAACCGATGGTCCGGACGAAACCGAAGCGATGGACGCGATCGCGGTGCTGATCGGCGATTGCTTCGGCGAGGGGCAGTGACGCTAGATAGCAGGTGGCGCGAATTTGCTTACAAACGTTTGGTACACGCCGGGAACCAACGCAAGGAACCGGGGCTCAATGAACGAGTTGCTTGTCGTTTGCGCTCGATCGAAATCCGTCTGTCGTTCCCGAGAGACATTCGAGCGCAGGCTAGAACGCAGGTAGGTTGATTGGCCGCCGATCCGAAGCTGGATGTATCAGCCCCATCGTTTTGAAGAACGCCATGTCCCGACAATTCAGATCCGTACGCCGTCAATGAGCTTTGTCCTGCATGGCATCGGTGTGACGGGGGGCATCGCCATCGGACGCGCCCAGCTCGTTTCTCATGCCACTCTCGAAGTTGCCCATTACACGATCCGCGCCGACCAGGTCCCGGCGGAAATCGCCCGGCTGACTCAGGCGATAGCGGCGGAGTTCGGCGCATTTCTCGACGTGCACTGGATGATCCTCACCGACCCGACGATCTCGGAAACGCCCAAGCGGATGATCGCCGAGCTGCACTGCAACGCGGAGTGGGCCCTTACCCAACAAATGGGGGTCCTGGTCGACCAGTTCGACACGATCGAGGATCCGTACCTGCGCGAACGCCGGGCCGATGTAGTGCAGGTAGTCGAGCGCGTGCTCAAGGTGTTGCTGGGCAGGCCAGGAGCCGTGCGCGCGTCCAACGCCGAGGAGCAGACCATACTTGTAGCGCACGATCTGTCGCCTGCCGACGTCATCCAGTTCAAAACTCACCACTTCGCCGCGTTCCTGACCGATCTCGGCGGTGTCACCTCGCATACGGCGATCGTCGCCCGCAGTCTGAACGTGCCCGCCGTGGTCGCGACCCACAATGCGCGCGCGCTGATACGCGAGAACGAGCTCTTGATCGTCGACGGCGCCAAGAATG
>VBDA01000316.1:5960-7992 GCA_005883655.1 Betaproteobacteria bacterium
GACGACGCGCCCGACCACGCTCGACGGGCTCGAGATCGAGTTATTCGCGAACATCGAGCTCCCGGACGATCTCGCGCAAGCGCTGGAGAACGGTGCAACCGGCGTCGGTTTGTTTCGCAGCGAGTTCCTGTTTCTCAATCGCCAGGGCCTGCCGTCGGAGGACGAGCAGTTCGAGGCGTACCGTCAAGTCGCTACCGGAATGGGCGGCAAGCCGGTGACGGTGCGCACCTTCGATCTTGGGGCCGATAAACACAAAGAAGGCTTGGACGGACTTGCCCGAGTCGCGCCAAACCCTGCACTCGGTTTGCGTGCCATTCGGTTCTGCCTGGCCGAGCCAAGACTGTTCGTTACCCAGCTCCGGGCGATTTTGAGAGCGTCGCATTACGGCAACATCAATATCCTGGTGCCGATGCTGGTCTCCGCGGCCGAGATCGATCAGACCCTGGTCATGATCGCGCGCGCCAAAGACAGCTTGCGCGAGCAGGGCGTGCCGTTCGACGCGGGCATCAAGGTTGGCGGGATGATCGAGATACCGGCGGCGGTGCTCGCTATCGGTTCATTCACCCGCCGCCTCGACTTTCTGTCGATCGGAACCAACGATCTGATCCAATATACCTTGGCCGTCGATCGTGCCGACGACGCGGTGTCGCATCTTTACGATCCCCTCCATCCGGCCGTGCTGAAGCTGATCTCGATGGCCATTGCCACAGCCAACAAGGCCAATGTTCCCATTGCCGTCTGCGGCGAGATGGCCGGCGAGCTGCGGCTCACGCGCATGCTTCTGGGCATGGGCCTGCGCAACTTTTCCATGCATCCGGCGCATCTGCTCGAGATCAAGCGGCGCGTGCTCAGCAGCGACGCAGCCGCATCGCGGCCGCTGGTCAATCGCATGCGCCGCAGCGACGATCCGGAGCGGGTCGCGGCGCTGCTCGACCGACTCAACGATTGACGTGCGGCAAATGGGCAGGCTTTCTCGCGGTGGCACGTGCCTATTGCCCAACCGCGGGCGGCGGCTGACCCGGTTGACAAGGATCGTGATGCGTCGTACCGTAATCGTTGCGCCGATTTGAGGATCAGCTTGCGGGCGCGTTAAAAATTCGGCTAAAGCGGCGAGGTTTCTCCGACCCGATTAGCGAAAGCTGGTCGGGTCTTTGTTTTTCTGCGACGGCGCTTGTCAGGTAAACGGCATCGAACCATGAGCCCTTCCGCCACTTCGGTCGGCATTGTCACGCCCCAACGGGCGACGTTCACCGAACCGCTCGCGCTGCAATCGGGCGCCTCGCTGCCGGGGTTCGATCTCGTCTACGAGACCTATGGATCGCTTAATGCCGAGCGCTCGAACGCAATCCTGATCTGTCACGCGCTGAACGCATCGCACCATGTCGCCGGCATCTACGAGGGCGAATCCGAAAGCGAAGGCTGGTGGGACAACATGGTGGGCCCCGGCAAGCCGATCGACACCGGTCGTTTTTTCGTGCTCGGCGTCAACAATCTCGGCAGCTGCTTCGGCTCGACCGGCCCGGCGTCGATCGATCCGGCCACGGACAAGCCATGGGGCTCGGATTTTCCAATCGTAACGGTGGAGGATTGGGTCGACGCTCAAGCGCGGCTCGCCGACCGCTTGGGTATCGAGCGCTTCGCGGCGGTGATGGGTGGCAGTCTCGGCGGCATGCAGGCGCTGGCATGGGCAATACGCTATCCGCAGCGGATCGCCCGCGCGCTGGTCATTGCCGCTGCGCCGAACCTCTCTGCGCAGAACATCGCCTTCAACGAGGTGGCGCGAGCCGCGATCATGACCGACCCGGAGTTTCACGCTGGCAAGTTCTACGATCACAACGTCAAGCCAGTGCGCGGCTTGCGTGTCGCGCGCATGATCGGACACATCACCTATATCTCCGACGAGCAGATGGCAGAGCGATTCGGCCGGCAGCTGCGGGACGGCCTCAATTTCTCCTTCGCTCCGGAGTTTGAGATCGAGTCGTACCTTCGCTATCAGGGCGAAAAGTTCGCCGAATATTACGATGCGAATACG
>VBDA01000317.1 GCA_005883655.1 Betaproteobacteria bacterium
GCGATTTTCACCGGCCCGCTCGCGTGAGATCGTCAAGGCGCTGGTCGATAACCGCAGGGACGTGTGTTACGCGGAAATCGAAGCCCCGCACGGGCACGACGCATTTCTGCTCGATACGCCGCAGTATCACGCGATCGTGCGCGCATTTTTGAATCGCGCCACGCGATGAGCTATTCGACGCGCGCCGACTTTTCGACCATTGCCGGCTGGATCCAGCCGAGCGCGCGCGTGCTCGATCT
>VBDA01000318.1 GCA_005883655.1 Betaproteobacteria bacterium
CGCCATCGCGGTCGAACACGCGCAGCATCGGTGTCTCCTGCGACACGAAGCTCTGGATGGCGTCGGTGCGCTTGATCTTGGGCGTGAGATTGACGAGGCTCAGCTCGACGCGCTCGATGATCGCCACAGTGATTTCTATTTCAGGATGGCGCGAGGAAGAGTCACGCTCATCTTCTATCCACGATCTCGCGAAACCGATTCGTCGCTGCGACCAGCTCGCGCGCGATGCCGGGCTCCCGCGCCGAATGTCCCGCGTCGGCGACGATCACGTAGCGCGCTTCCGGCCACGCAAGGTGAAGCTCGTCGGCCGAGAGGATCGGGCACACTGCGTCGTAGCGTCCTTGCACGATGGTGCAAGGGAGATGACGGTTGCGGTCGATGCCCGCGAGCAACGCATTGTCGGGTAGGAAGATATCGTGCACGAAGTAATGCGCCTCGATGCGGGCTATGGCCAGCGCGACGGCGTCTTCGTCGAAGTGTGCCACCAGCTCCGGATCGGGCAGCAGGGTCGAGCAGGAGCCTTCGTAGCGGCTCCACGCGTGCGCCGCCGGCATGTGCACTCCCGGGTCGGGATCGGTCAGCCGGCGATAGTAGCCGCCGAGCAGGTCGCCTCGCTCAGCCTCCGGAAGAAAGCCGGCGAACGCGCGCCACGCTTCCGGAAAGATAAACCGCATCTCGTAGAGGAACCATTGGATCTCCAGCGGGCGGCACAGGAAAATGCCGCGCAAGACCAATCCCTGGACGCGATCGGGATGCGCTTGGGCATAGGCAAGCGCGAGCGTCGAGCCCCACGACCCGCCGAAGACCAGCCAGCGCTCGACGCTTAAGTGCGTGCGCAAGCGCTCGAGATCGGCAATGAGGTGCGGCGTGGTGTTGTCGGCGAGCTCGCCCAGCGGCGTCGATTGCCCCGCGCCGCGTTGGTCATAGACGATGATGCGGTAGAACACCGGGTCGTAGAAGCGCCGATGATCCGGCGCGCTGCCGCCGCCCGGTCCGCCATGCAGGAACACGACCGGGGCTCCGCGTGGATTGCCGGACTCCTCCCAGTACATGGTGTGCAACGAATCGAGCTTGAGCCGTCCAGTTCGATTCGGGGACAAGGGTGGATAGAGGAAATCCTCGCGGGAAAGCACGCGCGATGGCAAGGCAAGGTCGGTGTCAGCCATCGTGTCTCAGGAAGTGCCGGTGGTTTGAATCGGAGGTCGGCGTTTGCAGCGGGATGTCGGTGCTACGTCAGTGCGACGCGGCGCCCATCCGCGCCGCGATAGCGAGCGCATTGTTCATCGCCTGCACGTTGGCGATGCCGCGTCCGGCAATATCATAGGCGGTGCCGTGCGCCGGTGTTGTGATCGCGACCGGCAGGCCGCCTTGCACCGTGACCCCGTGCTCAAACCCCATCAGCTTCATCGCGATCTGTCCCTGATCGTGGTACATGGTGACGATGCCGTCGAACGCTCCGTCGCGCGCCCGCACGAAAATCGTGTCGGCCGGATACGGCCCGGCGGCGGCATAACCGCGCTTGGCCGCAAGCTCGACGCCGGGGGCGATGATGTCGATTTCCTCACGCCCGAAGTTGCCGTCGTCGCCATTGTGCGGATTGAGGCCGCAGACGCCGATGCGCGGAGTGGCGTTGCCCGCGCGGCGTAGCGCATCGTGCAGCATGCCGATCGCCTCGGCAACGCCTTCGGCAGTGAGGAGCCCGGCAACGTCCTTGAGCGGGATGTGCGAGGTGACGCGCGAGGTCCAGAGCTTTTCCAGCACATTGAACTCCCCGCACGGCCCGCGATAGCCGAGAACATCCGCGAACCAGCGCAATTCGTCCTCCTGCTTCATGCCGCCGGCGCGCAAGGCGGACTTGTTCAGCGGCGCGAAGCACACGGCATCGACGACGCCGCGTTGCGCGAGGTCCAGCGCAAACTTGAGCGAGTCCAGCATGAAAGCGCCGTTGGCGGCGCCCGCTTTGCCTTGCTCGAACGGCGCGGCGTTCCAGCCGCTCCATTCCATGCGCGCCACGGCCAGCTTGGATCGCGCCGCATCGTCGGTCTTCAGCGTGGGCAGCTCGAGCGCAACGCCTGCGACCTTGGCCGCCGCGTCGAGGCTCGCGCGGTGAGCGATAAGACGGATTTGCGCCGGCAGCTCGCTTGGGTAGCCGAGCAGCTTGGCCACGAGCTCGGGACCGACACCCGCCGGATCGCCGGCGACGAGAGCGATGGTCGCGGTCATTCGAGCTTGATTCCGGTTTCGCGGATCAGCTTTCCGTAGCGCTCGTAGTCCGCGCGATTGAGCTCCGCGAACTCGGCGATCGACATCGTCCCCGGCTCGCCGGCCAGACCGGCGATGCGCTTTTGCACGTCGGGGAGCCTGAGCGCTTTCGTGATCTCGTCGTGCAGCTTGGCGACGATGTCCTTGGGCGTGCCGGCCGGCGCAAACACACCGTACCAGGTCGTCATGTCGAGCCCGGGGAAGCCGGCCTCAGCCAGGGTCGGCACGTCGGCAAGCTCCGGCGAGCGCCGGGGCGAGGTGACCGCTAGCGCACGCAGCTTGCCGCCCTTGATCTGGCCGATCGCCGACGAGGTGGTGTCGAACATGAGCTGCGCCTGGCCGGATAGCATGTCGGCATGAGCCTGACTGCTCCCCTTGTACGGGATGTGCGTCATCGACACGCCAGCGATCTTCTTGAACGCCTCGCCCGCGAGATGCTGGGTACTTCCCGCACCGGAGGACGCAAAATTGAAACTGTCGGGCTTGGCCTTCATCTGCGCCACCAGCTCGCGCACGTCGCGCGCGGTGACGGAGGGGCCCACAATCAGCACATTGGGAACCACCATGACCAGCGCCACCGGTGTCAGATCCTTGAGCACGTCGAAATTGAGCTTGAGCAGATGGGGCGCGATCGCTTGACCGGTGTTGGTCGCGACCAGCAGCGTGTGCCCATCCGGCGGCGACTTGGCGGTGACATCGGCCGCGATGGTATTCGAGGCTCCCGGCCGATTATCGACGACGAAGGGCTGCTTGAGGGTGTCGGTCAGTTTTTCGCCGAGCATGCGGGCGACGATGTCGGTGCCTCCGCCCGCCGGCGCGCCGACCATGAGCCGCACCGGTCTGGTGGGATAGGTTTGCGCGGCCGCGTCCCGCGCCACGATCAACATTGCAAGCTGCGGCACCAGCAACGCCAGCGCAAGAGAAGTCGTGCACAGGATGGCCCTCAGTGCACGCATGTACGCTGCGATGGCGGTCATCGTTTCAGCGTCCCTTCTTGTACGCGACGACCTTCTGTTTCTGCTCGCCCAGGCCCTGGATGCCAAGCGTGACGACATCGCCCGCCTTGAGATACTGCGGAGTCGGCTTCATGCCCATGCCCACGCCGGGCGGTGTCCCGGTGGTGATCACGTCGCCGGGCAGCAGCGTCATGTATTTGGATACATCGGCGACCAACTCGGCGACGCCGAAGATCATCGTGCGCGTGTTGCCTGTTTGTCTGCGCGAGCCGTTGACGTCGAGCCACATGTCGAGATTCTGCGGATCCTTGATCTCGTCGGTGGTCACCATCCATGGCCCCAGCGGGCCGAAGGTGTCGCAACCCTTGCCTTTGTTCCATTGCGACGCGCTGCGCTTCATCTGATATTCGCGCTCCGACACATCGTTGATCACGCAATAACCGGCGACGTACTTGGCCGCGTCCTTGACCGCTACCTGCCGCGCCGTGCGGCCGATGACCACGCCCAGCTCGACTTCCCAGTCGGTGTGGGTCGAATCCGGCGGCAGCATCACGTTATCGTTGGCGCCGACGATGCAGGTCTCCGCCTTGAAAAACACAATCGGGTAGTCCGGGATCGGCGAACCGGTTTCCCTGGCGTGATCGATGTAATTCAAGCCGATCGCCACGAACTTGGGCGGGGTGGCGACGCACGGGCCGAGCCGGGGCCTGCCTTTTACCAGAGGCAGCTTTTTGGTGTCGAGCTTGCGTAGTTGAACGAGTGACGCAGGGGCGAGGGTCGATGCGTCGATGTCTTTCACCTTGCGCGAAAGGTCGCGCAACTTGCCATCGGCGTCGATCAGGCCGGGCTTTTCCTTGCCGGGGGGTCCGTAGCGTACGAGTTTCATGGGTGCTCCTTATGCGAAAGGATGCGGGTATCGATGCGGATCGAAACGCCGGTGTCACACATCGTGCGAGCTGAAGTCAGATGGTCATGCCGCCGTCGACGGAATACACGTTGCCGGTCGCGAACGCCGACTCGTCCGAGGCGAGAAACACGACGACGGGCGCGATCTCCTCGGCCTTTGCCAGCCGGCCCATCGGCTGGCGGGCGATGAACGCTTTGCGTGCCTCGACAGGATCGGCCTGGGCGTTGATCCGCTCGTGGAGCGAAGGCGTGTCGACCGTTCCCGGCGCGATGGCGTTGCAGCGGATACCCTTGGTCACGAAGTCCGCGGCAACCGCCTTGGTCAATCCGATGACGGCGGCCTTGCTCGCACCATAAACGAAACGGTTTGGAATGCCTTTGATCGAACCGGCGACCGACGCCATGTTGATGATGCTGCCGCCGCCGTTGGCGAGCATGGCAGGCAGCGCGCATTTGATTGTCATGTACATCGAGCGAACGTTGAGATTGAAGCCGAAGTCCCAGTCCTTGGGCGTGCAGTCGAGCACCGTTCCGTTGTGCACGTATCCTGCGCAATTGAACAGGATCGATAACGGTGGGAGATCGGCTATGGTTTTTTCCACCGCGGCATCGTCGAGAACGTCGAGCGCTCGCGTAATGATGCCGGGGGTGTCCGCGTAGCGCTCGAGCGCCTTGGCATTGAGGTCGGTCGCGTAGACCCGTGCTCCTTCCCGCGCCATGGCCAGCGCGGTTGCCTGGCCGATGCCCTGGCCTGCGGCGGTGATGAGCGCGACCTTCCCTTCGAGTCGTCCAGCCACTGTTAGAACCCCCCTGAGATCGCCGCGAACGCAATTACCGCATCGAGTGCGCATGCCTATTTTATCAAAGCGCGGGAGAAACCCGCAGAAAATTGGTAAGACCACTTGACCAAAGCGGCGGATTTTGTTTAGCTACGCTGCTTCAGTCACAGTCACGGGGCAGCGCGGATCGCCTCCGATCCGCTTCTTTGAGCGCGCAGATATGCCCATCCACGGCATCGAGCCCCGCCGCCTCTACCGCCAGATTGCCGATCAGATCCGGAGCCTGATCCGCGCCGGCGAGTTTACCGCGGGAACGCGCCTGCCGCCCGAGCGCGATCTCGCGCGTCAGCTCGGCGTTTCGCGTCCCTCGGTGCGCGAGGCCCTGATCGCGCTCGAGGTCGAAGGACTGGTCGACGTGCGCATCGGATCCGGCATTTACGTGCTTGGGCCCGGGCGCAACGACAACGACCGAGTGCAGGTCGCGTCGGGCCCGTTTGCCGCGTTGGCCGCGAAGTCGGCGAAGAAGGCTCAAATCGAAGCGATCGAGGAAGCGCTGGACCTGATGCAGAGGGAAATGGAAGACGAAAAACAGCCTCTCAACGCCGATCGGCTGTTTCATTTGCGCATTGCCGAGGCAACGGGCAACGGCGCGCTGGTTCAGGTCGTCAAAATGCTCTGGCAAGAGCGCAGCGGCCCGCTGTACAAGCAACTCGAGCACCACTACGACTCGCCACAGCTGTGGGTCTCGGCCCTGGCAGAGCATCGCGCGGTGTTGAAGCCCATCGCGGCGCACGACAGCGCTGTCGCGCGGATCGCGATGCAGCGTCACTTGAATCAGGCGTACAAGCGTTTCAGCACCGGCTGGGACGCTCTACATTAGACCGGGAGAAAACATGCTCACATGCCGCATTCACGCCAAGGAAGACCTTCGCATCGAGCCTGCCGAAGATCCGCAAATCGGGCCAGGACAGGTGTTGATACGACTCGGCGCCGGCGGTATCTGCGGATCCGACCTCCATTACTATTTCGAGGGCAGGAACGGCAGCTTCGTGATTCGCGAGCCGCTGATCCCCGGACACGAGGCGTCCGGTGTGGTGGCCAAGGTCGGACCCGGCGTGACGCGCGTCAAGCCCGGGGACAAGATCGCGGTGTCACCCTCGCATGCTTGCGGGCATTGCAACTACTGCCGGGAGGGGCGCGAGCACTTGTGCCGGAACATGCGATTCCTCGGCAGCGCGAGTTTGTATCCGCATGTACAGGGCATGTT
>VBDA01000319.1:0-7312 GCA_005883655.1 Betaproteobacteria bacterium
CGTTGCAAGGTCCGCTCCTACGATTCGTCGGCCGGCAACGTTATTGAAAAACTGGGCGACCGGCCCGACACAGTCAAATTCTATGCGCGAAGGTCCGCTTTGTGGAAAATTCGCGACGGTCCGCTCCTGGCCGCACTGCGACATACACGAGCGACCGATTACTGAATCACCTCGTACGCTCGCCGCGCCAGCGACGGCGGGATCGTGAGCCCGAGCGCCTTCGCGATTCTCAGCTTGATAATCAGCTCGAATCGGGTCGGCTGCTCGAGCCGTTCAGCCTGCGGTGGGTCCGGAGTCTTCGATGCTTGCCAAATCAAGCCGGCGCCAGACTCCGAACCACCACAAGCCTCGCTGGGGTTTACTTTGCAATCCAGTATTCGATTTCCGCCTGCGTCTCGTTCAAGCCCGCTTTGCCGTCGGATATGCCCGTTGACCGCACCAAACCCTTCATCGCGGCGAATTTTCCGGTGCCGCCCCGGATTTGTCCGACCGCTACGGTCGTACGTTTTCCCGCCGCATCGGCCTGACCCATTGTGCCCGAATAGGTGTAGAACTTGTCGCCGTTGTCGAGCACATAAATGGTGTAGTTGGTGCTAAGGCCGTTGCTGTTGATATAGTCGGCGTAGCCACGGGTCCACGTCTCCTTGAGCTTGACGCCATTGATTACGGGTGCGTTGCTTGGAAACGTCCGGTAAATCTCGAACATAACCAATTGATGGCCGGATTCGTCTCCCACATCAATGGTGTTTCGTTGCGTGTACTTGGAGCTTTCTGCGGTCACCTTGTAGGAAATTTTCTGTTTCTCCTGTGCCCATGCGCTCGGTGCACTGCAGACCATGAGCGCAGCGGCGCAACCGAGCGCTGAATGAACGATTCCGGTCCTAAGGCGGGGTGTTTGCATGATGTTTCTCCGTTGATTTGTGAAAGGACAGCGCTCCGAGGGGGGATGTGTTAGTTGACGGGTGAACAAATGTGCCAGAAAGGATGGGCCCCTGGGTCCGGAAATGAAACGGATGCCGGCTCACCGACCGGCTCTGGGTATCAAGAGACGTTAGCACTTCTTCGATGCGATTTTAGATCCTTGCCGCAACAAATTGCCACGGCTACAAATATTCGCGAGTCCGCACTTGTTGCCTGCGCGCGGTCCGTTTGCCGATGGTCGCAGTTCGACCCACAACCGCCATTTGCCATTCTCGAAAGCAGACGGAACAGCCAAGAAAGCTTGCCGGCACTAAATAGACGAAACACTTCTCCCTTGATAGCATCTCCGGCGCCAACGAGACGGCTGGAATCTACACCCGACGTCGGCTTCGCGCCTCAATGATCTCGCCGCGGCCTGATCTCTAGCGAGTGAGGCAAAGCGGCGCAGGTCTTAACGAATGGACGCTATACTGGGTTAGTCCATAGCCGGCGCACGGAGCCGTTGGCCGCGCGGTGCCCACACCTGACAGGGAGAGGTCGATGAATGCCAAGCAATTGAACGTCGTCGGATGGCGGCGCGGCCTTTTCGCCGTCGTCGTCGTGTGCACACTCCCGGCGACGCAGTTCGCGTTGGCGCAGGGCAGCGACGACCTGTACGACGTCACGGTGAAGATGGACATGGCAGACATGGCCATGCCCCCGATGTCGCAGCGATTGTGCGTGAAGAAAGGTGCGAACGACGGAGACTTCGTCCCGCGACAGGAGAACTGCCGTGTGAGCGATACCACGCGCACTGGCTCGCGGTTGACGTTCAAGATTGCCTGCGCCGGCAGCAATCCGATGACCGGCACCGGCGATTTCACCTTCGGCGCCAACGGCTACAACGGGCAGATCCGCTTAAAGGGGAAGATGGAAGGCCAGGACGTCGACATGACGCAGGCGATCGACGCGCGCCGAGTCGGCGGCTGCACGGCGCGCTAATGACGGGACGCAGTCGCACGTTTTCCGTCGGACCCCGATTTCATCCGCAAATTGCTTGACTGCCTCGGGGCCGCGCGAATTGGCGACCCGCACACGGTGGCCGTGCTCGCTCCATCTGCGGGCTATAGTTCCCCCCATCTCACCAATGCCAATGACGCCGATCTTCATAGTTTCACCCTGCCATTGTTGCTTCGGCTATCTCTCTCCATCAACTATTATAGGAAACAGCATGCCAAAAGCCTACTGGATGGCCTTCTATCGTGAGGTGAAGGACGCTGAGAAGCTCGCCGCATACGGGAAGCTTGCCGGTCCGGCGATTAGTGCTGGCGGAGGCCGCGTTCTGGCGCGCGGCGAGCCCGCGAGAGTGTACGAACACGGCTTGAGGAAGCGTACCGTGTTAATCGAATTCGACAATATCGAGCAGGCTGCTGCCACTCACGATAGCCCCGCTTACCAAGCCGCACTGGCTGCACTGGGCGACGGTGCGGAACGTGAAATCCGCCTGATCGAAGGACTCTGAGGACCGTCGGCCATATGAGCCACGCTCTGTTCAAGCCAACTCGCACGTAATCAAGGCCCCGCATTGACGGGGCCTTTCAGACGCTTCACGCCAAGCCCAGCCGCTTCAGGAATGGTTGCCAGCGCGGATCGCCGTGCAGCGATCGCAGGATCACATCCCTCGCTGAAACCGTCACGCCGGGGTCGCGTTGCTCATAGGCTCGTTCGAGCCATTCAAACGCCTTCTCGACCTCGTTCCGGTAGGCGTAGGCCTCGGCCACCTGGTAGGCCGCGGTCCACCCGAACCCGCTGATGAGGGTCTGCAACGCCGCATCCGATTCCGCCGCGCGACCCTCGGCGTGATGGATCATTGCCAACGCCAGGTTGCGAAAGACGTCGTGAGACTCGGCTTCGGCAAATTCCAGGCCCTCCTGGCCGCGGCCTTGCATCAGACGCGTGATCGCCAGGAACGCATGGTTGAGGCCAGCTTTCGGAGCGAGGTCGAGCGCAAGCTGAAACGACGCCGCGGCCTCGTCGAAGCGCTCGCTCATCACGGCAACCATCGCGGCCTGGCGATGCGTGCGCGCCGAAAGAGGATCGAGCGCGACTGCCTTGCGGAGGAGCTCGAGCGCCTCATCGACTCGGCCCATGATCCTCGCCAATTGCGCCGCCGCGCGCAGCGCGTTGGCGTCGCCGGGGGCAAGCTCCAGCGCGCGCCGGAATGACGCTTCGGCCGCGGTAAAGTTCCAGTCGTTGCCCTCGAGCACCGTGCCGAGCGCAATGTGGCCTTCGGCCAGGTCCGGCGCCAGCCGCAGCGCATTTTGGGCGGCCTCGCGGGCGCGCTCGAAGCCTTCGTTGATTGGTGCGAAGCCGTACCCCGCCTGCACGAAGTGGATCTGCGACAGCCCTGCCCACGCCAGCGCGAAGCTCGGATCGATCGCCAATGCCCGCCGGAACAGATCGATCGCCTTGTCGGTGTCCGCCTGCGTGACCCGTTCGCCGTAGAACTTGCCTTGCAGATAAAGCTGAAAGGCTTCGGGGTTGTCGCTTCGCCCTGTGGCCGCCTGGCGAACTTCGGCCGCCGTGGAGGTGCTGGCGACCTTGTCGGATGTCTCGCCCATGAGCGCCGCGCGTAGCTCCTTAACCACCGACTGCGCAATGTCGTCCTGCACAGCGAAGATGTCGTCGAGCTCGCGGTCGTACGTCTCCGACCAGAGGTGTGAATCCGACGCGACCTCAATGAGCTGCGCGGTAATGCGCACGCGTTTTCCCGACTTGCGGACGCTGCCTTCGAGCACCGTGGCCACATTGAGCTTCTGCGCCACCGTCGGGATGTCGACGCCCTTGCCCTTGAAGGAGAACGCTGATGTCCGCGACGCGACGCGCAGGCCGCGGATCTTCGCCAGGACGTTCAGCAATTCTTCCGACAAGCCATCGGCGAAGTACTCGTTTTCTTCGTCGCGGCTCATGTTGATGAACGGCAGCACAGCGATCGAGGGCATTTCCTTGTCCGCCGGAACGGCCTGGGACTTGAGCGGCGGAAAGCTTTGCGGCAGATCTGGATGGCAGACCTGGAACACCATCTCAGGTCGTCCGAGATCCTTCAGGCCGTGTGCACCCAGCGCCTTGACGCTTGCGAGCGGCGGCAGGTAGTCCCGACAGAGGTCGTGCGTCGATTCGGAGAGGAGCGTCTGGCCACCGTGACCGGCCGCGAGCAGGCGTGCGACCCGGTTGAGCGGCGCGCCGAAGTAATCGCCATCGCGCAACTCGACCGCACCCGAATAAAGCGCCATGCGCACGCGGAGCTTCGCCGCTTCGGGCCACGGCTCGCGATGCAGCGCGCGCTGCGCGTCGAGCGCCGCGGCGAGTGCGTCGGACGCGGTATGGAACGCGGCGCAGAAGGCATCGCCGCCGGTCTTGAATACGTGCCCGTCGTGATCGTCGATGCAGTCGCGCAGCAGCGCATCGTGGCGCGCCAGCGCGGTGCGCATCGCCGCAGCATGCGCTTCCCAGAGCCGCGTGCTGCCCTCGATGTCGCTGAACAGAAGCGTGACGGTGCCGGTCGGAAGATCTGCCATCGTGGGGTCGCCGCCGAGAGGGCAGACTCCGCCAATGATAACTGACCGCCAACGAGGCCACCAAGCGGCCCGAAATCGAACAGCTCGAGCGCACGGCGCTGGAAGCGTTCGCTGCGGCACTTCTCTCCAGCTACCGTCCGGCAAGGGGCGCGAGCCCGGCCTCCGAAATCGCCGATGCGGCCTCGCGCGATGCGAGGAAGCGGATTAGCGCTTCGCCTGCCTCCCGCTGTCTGACCGCGGTGGCAAGCGTCGCCGAAAAGAAGGTTTCTTCCTGCAGCTCGGCCGGGATAGCGCCGACGAACGCGACGCCCGGAACGTGAATCAGCTCGCTGACTTGCTGGAAGCCGATCTCGGCCTCGCCACGTGCCACCACCGCGGCCACCGGTTCGCCGGAAGGCGGCCCCCTGATCTTGCGGCTCTTGCCCATCACCTGGTCCGCGACACCGAGCTTCGCAAAAAGCGTAGTCGACAGATAAATCCCACTGCCGCTGTCGGAGTAAGCGATCGACTTGGCTTCGAGTAGCGTGCGGCGGAACGCTTCGACGCTTCCAATGTCCGGCTTCGCGGCCCCGGCGCGTACGACCATACCGATCTCCGAACGGGCCAGGTTGACCTTGCTGCTGGCGCTGACCAGTCCCTGGCGACTGAGGTCATCGATCGATGCGCCGACCATGATCACGACATCGGCGGGCTCGCGCCGCTTGATGCGAGCGGGAATGGCTTCCGGAGAATCGCCCAGCGACGGGCCCCGCGTCGTGACGAGCCGATGGCCGCTGGCTCGCTCGAAGGCCGGAGCCAGTACCGAATAGGCTTGAAAAAAGCCGGCCGATATCATTACATGGACGTCGGCAGCGAACGCGGCGCCGGTGATCAGCAGCGCCGCCACAGCCGTCAGCGTGGCGAGCCGGCGGGCGATCAGTCTCGGTTTCATCGTGCTCCTTTCGCTTGGGATTATTGGTGCGCGAGCGAGCGCCAGCCGAGGGTTGTTTCCGTACCGCAATATCGACCCGGCACTGAGCGCAATGTACCACCGGCCATGCTCGCCCAATGTCCGGAAACAGGCGGCAGCCGCGTCGATATTGGCATGACGTTTGCTGCGTTTCTCTCGCGGCCCTCCAGTGTCCACCGACGCGCATTGCCCTTACAGCTAGCGTCAGAAACTAACGCATTGCGACAGTCGCGCGTCTTCAACCTTTGCGGGACACTGATGAATCCTAAAACTATCGAAGCCACACCCATGGACGCCGAGCTTACCCAAGTCGACTCCGAATGCGCGCCAATACCCATTGAATCCCCGGTGGCGCATGGCGTATGGACGCGCGACATCGAGGCATTGTGTCGCGCGCTTGACGCCCAGCAGCGGAGCGCACCTACCAAGAACTGACGCAGAAGAAAAGTAACGCGGCGTTCAGCGCGGTACGGCGTGCGCCACGAGAGTGTCTGCTCTTGGGATGGTCTTCTGAGGGATGACCGAGCGAGTCACGTCCCAGTGTTAGGCAAGAGCCGCCTTGTACAGAGCGACCAGCTTGCTCCACGCCTTTTCGGCTTCGGGCCTGCTGTAGATCGGCACGCCGTTGTCAACCGGCATATCCGGCACACACCAACCGTGCTTGGCTGGATAGACTTCGATTTCCGCCGGAACCTTCGCCGCGGCAAACGCCGCTCTCAGCTTGTCTTTCGCATCCGGTTGGCGCTGGTCGTCGTTCGATGCGATACCGAAGTACATCCGTGCCTTGATCTTTGGCGCGAGCAGATGCGGGCTGTCAGGCTTATCCGTGACTAAACCGCCCCCATGGAAGGAAGCGCCGGCGCCAACGCGATCTGGAAGTGCGGCGGCCGTCTTCACCACCAGTGGCCCGCCCATACAGTAGCCTTGGGTCCCGATCTTCTTCGCCTTATTGACCTGTGATTGCGCGTCCAGGAACGCGATATAGGCGACCGCATCCTTCTCCGCCACACCCGGAGCGCTCACCGACGCCATGAGTGGCCGCAGCTTCGCCATGTCAGCCTCATTTTGGAAGTTGAAAGAGGAGGCGCTGTCGAACACCGGCGCCTTGGCTATGCGATAAAAGGGGTTTGGAATGAGCACCGAGTAGCCTTCGGCAGCAATGCGCTTACCGATGTCGCGCATCGCCGGGCGTAAGCCGAAAGCGTCGGTCCAGATCAGCACGCCGGGATGCGAACCAGTCTGCGGATGGATGAACGCGGCGTCGCACGTGCCGTCGGGCGTTTTGATCGTCACGTCGGCCTCCACAACGGGCTGGGCGGCGAACGTCGAACCAGTGGCGGCGGCAAGGCCGGCAGCCACGGACAATGCGATGAAATCGCGCCGTGAGGGATCGGCTACGGCGTTATGCAGTTTTTCGGAACCCTGTTTGTCATCCATCGTTGCCGTCTCCTCTTGGTAAGTCGTTCAGTCCGGACTTTCGCCTTTCAACTCTATCTTTGCGCAAAACCATATGTCAACTGCGTGTTCCGGAAGTTCATTCTCGTTCCTCGCTATGCGAGTGCATGAATCACCATTGTGCCGCTGCGCTGGCTTGCTGCTTCCATCGCTGAACGTTGACGCCCATCACAAGGAGCCACAGGGTCAGCGATGCTTCCCCGAGCATGCCGGGAGCCATGATATAGGGAGTCAGATAGCGCGCCAGCGGCGGTGACAGGAGCGTCGTAAAACTGAAGGTCAACCAGCCTAAACCGGCACACACCATCAGCGCACCCACCATTCGAGGCAGGAACGCCGACCCGAGAATAAGGCAGCCAACCAGGAGACAATGGAGCCCAAAAAACATGAAGGCGATCACGGAGGCCTGCTCATACAATCTAAGAAACAT
>VBDA01000319.1:7342-13030 GCA_005883655.1 Betaproteobacteria bacterium
CGCTCAGGTACTGCGCGCCTCCCAGGACGACCAGGGAAGCGAGTTGAAAGAGCATGCTGAAGAGCCCGGTGGCGCATCCCACGATGCTGAAGAACGCCGCGAGTAAAGAGAGGTTCCTGTTCACCGGCTTGAGCAGGTCGTAGACGAGCAGCGTCGCAGCGAGATAGCACGCGGTCGCGATGAGGTTGGCTGCGACCCCCAGCCGGAACGAGGACTCGTGCGCGAGGATGTTGGCCGCTGTGGCCGTGGCCTCGCCCGGGACGATAAAACTGCCGCCAACGAACATGGCGAATCCGCCCGTCAGAAAGGTCATCAACCAAAAGAACCCGGCAGTCCTGGCTTTGAAGAGCGGTGACGGTTCTGTGATCCGTTCCATCATTACTGCTGAGCTCATACTCGTCTCTCCTTAGGCGATTGGATTGAAGCAAGACTGCATGTGAAATCAGATCGGTTCACGATAACGGCGCAGCCGGGCCGCAGCGGCAAGGAAAGCCGCGGCGAATGCCAGCCCGATCCAGAGACCCGGCGTGCTCAGAAAGTTTCCTGGAGTGAGTTGTGTCAGCGGATCGGCCGGGACGCCACCGTGCGCCTCGAAGACGAAAGCCTGCGTAAACCAGCCTATCAAGCGGTATTTCAGCAGGGAGGCGAAATACGAAGTGTTGAATGCGATCTTCTCGACCACGCAAAGCGCGAGGGGCGGCAACACGGCCCACAGAAATGTCGTGCGCCGTGACCAGCCTGAGACCAACAGCAGCCAGCCATAGATGGGCGCATGCCAGAGTGCAATCACGGTCAGGCCGTAGAGCAGCGCCAGCAACATTTGGACCAACGGCAACTGTGACCACAGCGTCGCGGCGCTCACACCGTTCCCCAGCAGGACCGCGATGGCCACCAGCAGCATGATGAG
This sequence comes from Betaproteobacteria bacterium, assembly GCA_005883655.1. Lineage (GTDB taxonomy): Bacteria > Pseudomonadota > Gammaproteobacteria > Burkholderiales > Casimicrobiaceae > PALSA-1003. Next base: position 8,250 of record VBDA01000319.1, read on the forward strand.
CTGCGTGGCAACGATGATCGCGAAGACGAGCACCGGCAAAACCACGAGGGGAATGCTTGCCTTCGAGAGCACCGTCGTGAGATCCGAAACCGGCAGCGACTTCCAGAACAGGATGCTGCGATCGCGGCGTTCGCCGTGCAGCGCATCGAGACAGTAGAACACGCCGACGATGAACGCAGTCAGCATGGTCAGTATCGCCGCGATGTCGTACGGCTTCTCGATTGCCGCGCGCTGCAGCGCCGGATCGAGTGCCAACACGGCACGCATGCTGTGCGGCAGATTGATCGCGCTGATCAAGAAGCCGAGCAGCACGAGGGCGGCGACGGCCAGCGGCGCGATGTAAATCGACCAGTACATTGGCCGCGTCGCCGAAATAGTCGCGGGCGCGGGTACCTGCGAGTCGAGGGGAGACTCGGGCACGGCGTTGGGTGGAGTATTCACGATGCAGCCCCTTGCAGGTCGTTCTTGTTGCCCATCACGGCAACGAACAGGTCGGCGATGCTGGGCGTGCGCACCTCGCCAAGTGCGGCGAGCCGGTCACGATCGGCATGATCGAACAGCAGGATGCTGCGTCCGAATACCTGGCGCTCGTGCATCGGCTTGAGCGCCCGTGCTGCGGCGACATGCTCGGCATGCACCATCACTTCCAGATAGCGGGACTCGAATTCTTCCATGCTGCAATCGAGCACGATCCGGCCGCGGTTGACGAACATCACATCGGTGAGAATGTGCTGAACCTCTACAACCTGATGCGTCGTCACGACGATGGTGCGGCTGCGATCGAAGTAGTCGTTCAGCAGCGAATCGTAGAATTGCTTGCGATACAGGATGTCGAGGCCGAGTGTCGGCTCGTCCAGCACCAGCAATCTTGCATCGATGGCCATGACCAGGGCGAGGTGCAACTGGGTCACCATGCCCTTCGACAACTCCCTGACCTTGCTGCCGCGCTTGATGACGGTCTTTGCAAGAAAACCCTCCGCCTTCTCGCGATCGAAGCGCGGATGCACGCCGGCGACGTAATCGAGCGCCTGAGAAACCCGCATCCACCGTGGCAGCACGGCGACATCGGCGATGAAGCAGACATCGCGCATGAGCTGATCGCGCTCCTTCCAGGGGTCGCGTCCGAGCACCTTCAGTTCGCCCTGATACGGGGTGAGGCCGAGAATCGCGTTGAGCGCGGTGGTCTTGCCTGCGCCGTTGGGACCGATGAGTCCGAGGATGTGGCCCTCTTCGACGCGCAAATCGATGCCGTCCAACGCGACGGTTGTGCCGAAGGTCTTGCGCAGGCCGCGTGCTTCTATGCATGGCATGGCTTCAGCGCTCCCGACTGGTCTTCGACGAAGGTCCGCCGGTTGCGGCAGCAGCCAGTAGCTCCTGCGGCGTCAGGCCCAGCCGCCGAATGGTCGCGTGGATCGACGGCCACTGTTCCGCAAGAAACCTTCGACGCTCGCTCTGCAGCAGCAGATTGCGCGCGCCGGCATTGATGAACATGCCGAGACCTCGCTTCTTCTCGACGAGTCGATCGTCGGCCAGTTGTTGGTAGCTCTTCAGAACTGTGAGTGGATTGACCCGATATTCGGCCGCCACGGTGCGCACCGATGGCAGCGGATCGCCTTCGTTGAGCGCCCCGTCCAGTATCATCGCGACGACTCGGTCGCGAAGCTGCCGGTAAATCGGCTGACTGTCATTCCAGTCGCGATCCATCATGTGTTCCAGAGAGCCTTTGCGAGAAAGGTTTGGGCAAGCACCCGTGATATGGTGTTATAGTTAACTATATCACTTGTTCAAATGCAAGCCTCTTTCGGCTTTTCTTGCCGCGTGGTCTTGGTCGGGATGTATCCCGGCTTAATCTAGTCGAAGCGGCCAGTCCGGGCGACGACGTCCACTCGATTGGCCCAGTCGACAGCTCCCTCTTGGGCCGCCGTCGCGTAGAAATCCGCTAGCCGGTAGGAATCTCTCGTCGATCGCTGGATCGCGCGATGCGAGAGGTAGACCGGGAGGAGTTGGAATGGCAAAAAGATAGAGGCACGAGTTATCAGCCTTACGCCTTCCCGCCTCGTGGTCCGAGGAAGAACCACAGGATCAAGCCCAGCAGTGGCAGCAGCACCACCGCGATTATCCAAATCAATTTCTTCTCATTGGAGACGGAGCTTTGGAGAATATTAATGATCGCCCAGATATCACCCGCAAGTATCAGGACCCCTACCAGGCCGCCATATCCGAAATTCATCATTTCGCTTCCTTCCGTTTTGCGATATTCATTGAAGGCTCCGGGCAAAGGTGCGAGAAACGCTTTGATTGAAAATATATTCCTCCAGCCGGCGAGCGGTCAACCGCGCCTAATTTCAATGCAGACTCACTTTGCTCGAGCCTGCAATCATTCCGGATGCAGCTAAAATACGCGCTGGCTGCCGTCCCGCCTCCCCTTTCCCACTTCAAGGATTGCACATGAACATTTCCATGTATCAGGCGAGCGTTCCGCGTTTCCTCAACATCCTCGGCAACCTATCCGGCATCCTCGACAAGGCGCAAGCCCATGTCGACGCCAAAAAGATCGACGCTGCCGTGCTGCCCAACTATCGCCTGTTCCCCGACATGCTGCCCATGACTACGCAGGTGCAGATCGCCTGCGATGCCGCCAAGGGCGTGGTGGCCCGGCTTGCCGGCGTGGAGATTCCCGTGTTCGAGGACAACGAGAAGACGCTGGCCGATTTGAAAGCGCGCGTCGCCAAAACGACTGCCTTCATCAAGAGCGTGAATCAACGACAGATCGACGGCACTGAAGACAAGGAAATCGTGATCAAGCGCGGTGATAAGGAGACCCGCTACAACGGCATGCAATTCCTGCTCGGCCATGCGCTGCCGAATTTCTATTTTCACGTCACCACCACTTACAACATCCTGCGCCACAACGGTGTCGAGATCGGCAAGCGCGATTACTTGGGAAACCCTTAGTCGTCCGGCACCCGCTGTATCGTTCACATCGCGGGCTCAACCATGCTGACTATCTGGGGCAGGAGCAACTCGCTCAATGTGCAGAAAGTGCTTTGGTGCTGCGAGGAATTATCGCTCGGATACAAGCGGATCGATGCCGGCGGCCCGTTCGGCGTGGTGAACACGCCCCGATACCTCAACCTCAATCCCAATGGTCTCGTGCCGACGATCGAGGATGATGGGCTGGTACTTTGGGAGTCGAACGTTATTGTTCGATATCTGGCAGCGAAGCACGCCGCGGGGAGTCTGTGGCCGGAGGATCTCCGCGTTCGGGCAGAGGCGGATCGGTGGATGGACTGGAGCAACACGACATTCTGGCCTGCGCTGCGCATACTTTTTCTAGGACTCGTCCGTACGGCGCCGGAGAAACGCGATCCGCAGGCGCTCGAGCAATCGCGCCTGAAAACGGCCGAGGTCCTTCGCATCGTGGACGCTCACCTTGCGACGCACGAGTATCTCGCAGGAAGTGCCCTTACGATGGGTGACATCGCGCTCGGCTGTGGTGCGTGGCGCTGGATGGCGCTGCCGATAGAACGGCCACCCTTGTCCAACGTGCAGCGGTGGTTCGATTTGCTGGCGCAGCGAACCGCGTACAGAAAATTCGTCATGCTACCGCTGAGCTGAGCGTACGCAGAATCTCCACATCGAGACGACGCATCGACTATCCAGCACCATGCCGACCACTACACCGAAGGAGGTCCTACACGTCGGCGCCCGCGAGGTGGTCGTGACCAATCCGCAAAAAGTGCTCTTCCCGGAGGCAGGCCACACCAAGCTCGACCTCGTTCGCTACTACCTCCATGTCGCCGACGGTGCGCTGCGCGGATCCGGCGGGCGTCCCAACATCATGGTTCGGTTTCCGAACGGCATCGGCAGCGAGTTTTTCTTTCAGAAGCGCGCGCCCAAGGATCACCCACCATGGGTGGAGGTGGTCACCATACGGTTTCCCTCGGGTCGCAGCGCCGAGGAAATCGTGCCGAGAGACGCTGCGGCCCTGGCATGGATGGCCAATCTCGCGTGCCTCGAGCTGCATCCGCATCCGGTGCGCGCGGAGGATCTCGATCATCCGGACGAGTTGCGCGTCGACCTGGATCCTGTCCCCGACGTCCCGTGGTCACAAGTCCGCGAGGTCGCCCGTATCGTCCAGGCCGCGCTGGTTGACTACGATCTGTGCGGCTGGCCGAAGACCTCAGGCAAGCGCGGCATGCACGTGAGCGTGCGCATCAAGCCACAGTGGACCCACGACGATGTCCGCCGCGCCGCATTGGCGCTGGCGCGTGACGTCGAACGGCGCGTGCCTGCGCTGGCGACCAGCAAGTGGTGGAAAGAAGAGAGACACGGCGTCTTCATCGACTACAACCAGAACGCCAAGGACCGTACCGTCGCCGGCGCCTATTCCGTGCGGCCGACCCCTGACGCTCGCGTTTCTGCGCCGCTCAACTGGGACGAGGTGGATCAAGCCGAACCGGGCGACTTCACGCTGGTCACGATGCAAAAGCGCTTCGCGCAGATCGGTGACAGGCATCAGGACATCGACGTCCGCGCGTATTCGCTCGACAGTCTGCTCGAGCTCTCGCAGCGCCACGCACGCGACGGTCAAGGCGATGCGCCGTGGCCGCCACAATATGCGAAGGCGCCCGACGAGCCGACGCGCGTGCAGCCCTCGCGTCGCGCCAGTGCTAAACCCGCTTCGCCGAGAAAACCTTCTTCAGCTCGTAAGGGGCCGTGACTTCGAGTTGGTCGTAGCGACAATCCGCCGGCGGCTTGTCCGGCCGCCATCGCAAAAA
>VBDA01000320.1 GCA_005883655.1 Betaproteobacteria bacterium
TGAGTCTGGATGGGAGTCGGCACCGTATAGCCGTGTTCGACGACTGCGCGAACGAGTTCGGCGGACAAGCCGAGATTTGCGAATGACATGTTGTTGCGCTTTTTAGAAAGCGGTCCGATGTATAGAGCTGACCGCAGCGGGATTTTCAGTCGATGCCCCGCACGCTCGGGCCGCCCATCAGGATGGCTCGCAGCGGCGTGCAGTGGCGGCGCGGTTCGATTCGCGTCAAGTTGGACGGTTGCCGATCAGCGCCAGGAACTCCTCGCGGGTCGCCGTCGACTCGCGAAACGTTCCCAGCACGGACGAGGTGATCATTACCGAATTCTGCTTTTCGACCCCGCGCATCATCATGCACAAGTGGCGCGCTTCGATCATCACGCCGACGCCCTTGGCATCGATCGACTCCATGACTTCCTTGGATATCTGCTCGGTGAGGCGCTCCTGAAGCTGCAGCCGTCGCGCGTACATGTCCACCATCCGCGCCAGCTTGGACACGCCGAATACCCGGCCGCTCGGTATATAGCCGATGTGGCACCGTCCGAAAAAGGGGAGCATGTGGTGTTCGCAAAGGCTGTACACCTCGATGTTCTTCACGATCACCATACTGTTCGTTTCCTGAGTGAACACCGCGCCGTTGATGAGACGCTCCAGGTCGACGCGGTTGCCGGAGGTGAGGAACTCGAGGGCTTCGGCGACGCGTTTCGGCGTCTGGAGCAGGCCCTCGCGTTGCGGGTCCTCGCCGATTTCGATCAGCAGTTGGCGTATCAACGGCTCAATCTTGGAGCGGTCTACCTTCATCGCTTTCGTCTCTTGGTCGCTTGACGCATGGCTTGGCCGCGCATTATCCCACGCGCGGCTTTGGCGAGGGCGGCAGCGGCACCGTATGCATGGTGATCGCTGCGATGAAAATGTCATAATGCCGGCGAGATTCCATCTGCCATTGAGTGAAACCTATGGGCAAATTGATAACGCTCACCGCGGTCGACGGATTCGGGCTGTCGGCATATAGAGCCGACCCAGCTGGCGATCCGCGGGGAGCGGTGGTAGTGACGCAGGAAATTTTCGGCGTCAACAGCCACATTAAAAGTGTCTGCGACGGATTCGCAAAGGACGGATATGCAGTGATCGCGCCGGCATTGTTCGATCGCTACGAGCGCAACGTCGACATCGGTTACACCGCCGAGGACATCTCGCGCGGGCGGGCGCTCAAGGCGAAGGCAACGACCGATGCCGCGTTGCAGGACATTGCTGCGGCCCGGGACGCGTTGGGCGGCGCGGGTAAGGTCGGGATCGTTGGCTATTGCTGGGGCGGCTTCATTGCGTGGATGAGCGCCTGCCGGCTGAGCGGATTCGCGTGCGCGGTCGCGTATTACGGCGGCGGCATGCTCGAGGCGATTGCCGAGACGCCGAAGTGCGCGGTGATGGCGCATTTCGGCGAGCGCGATTCGGTGCTACCGGTCGACGGCGTCAAGCGCTTCGCCGCGGCGCACCCCGAGGTCGAGGTGTTCATCTACGCCGCCGATCACGGATTCAATTGCGATCAGCGAGGATCCTACGATGCGGCCGCTGCGGCGCTTGCCCGCGAGCGCACGCTGCAACACTTTCGGCGCTGGCTCGGTTGAGACGAGTTCCGGCGTAAGCCTCTGCCGCCAGCACTCCGGCGGGATCGGGAAACGATCAGGGAACGAGAGTGACCAGCGCGTCGCAGCGGCGCAATGCGGCCGAACAGGAGCTCGCCCCGTTTTCGATGGCTACGTTGCGCACATTCAGGTAATACGTTTGCCCGAGCGCGAGGCCGGGGGCGCCGTTCATCGACGGCCCGATGACAAAGCTGTTGGTCGTCGTTGTCCCGTTGCTTCTCGACAGCGGGCCGTTCGCGCCGCTCGGATCGGTCGGACGAAAGTCACACGGGACGGAGGACAGTGTCGAGTCGCGGGTCGTCGCCGGGCTCCCGAATTCGAAAACGGTCAGGCGCCCGGAAGATCCCGAGATCGCTCCCGGCGCAACGGTAAATTTGATCACCCACACGCCGTTCCAGGCGAAAGCGGGGTCGTCGACATAAGCACTGGTGTGAACTTCGACTTGAGCCCAGTCGAGAGCTGAATAGAGAATGCTCGGATACTGCGAGCACAGCCCGGGCGGTGGCGATGCAGCCGCCTGCCAATTTACCGTGCCGGACGCTGGCGTCCCGGCTCCGCCCGCGTTGCTGGGGATCACCGAGTAGATCTGCGCGCCGGGAGTCGTTCCGCGCACCAGACACGTCGCCGAGCTGCTGCTGCAACCGACCCACTGATAGCTCGTCGGATTGCCGCCGCACGCTGCGCTCAGCATCGCCAGCGAGCCGACAACCGGCCGGTCGCTGTTGGTGGTCACGCTGACGTTGCACACCGGCGGAGGCGGCAGCGCCGACCAGAAGACGTTCAGGCTTGCCGGCGCGCTCGGGCCCACGGCGTTGGCGCCCACGACGGTATAGGTGCGCGGGCCGGTAATCGAGGACGTCGCGATGCAGCTCGAGCCGGTGCTGGTGCAGCCGGTCCAGGTATACGTAGTCGCATTGCCGTCGCACAGCGCATTCAGCGTAATGCTGCTGCCGACGAAGGGCGCCGGATCGTTGGTAACAAGGCTGCACGAGGGCGGTGCTGCGGCGGTACCGGGAGAGCACATCGCGACCGGCATCGACGGAGGGCCGTAGCCTTCGGCGATATAGCCGCGCGCGATCATCGACTGCTGCACCGTGGGATCTGTAGTGTAACGATGGTTAGAATCGGTGCGGCCATTCCAGCTTCGATAAATGGGCGCAGTGCCAGATTGACAATGGCCGTTGGCGGGATCCGGCAGACCGACCAGAAAGACATTCCCGGACTCGAAAAGCCATACGCCGGGGAAGCGCTGCTTGACCAGATTGCACTCGCTGGGCGAGGCGGAATAGAAATGAGAGTCGAGCCCGGCCGCGGGACTGCCATAGAACCGGCACACGGGCGAGACGTTGGCGACGGCGGTGATGGGATCGAGAACCTTGAAACTGAAGCCCGTGCGCTGCCAGCCAGGAAACATGCCCGCGTCGAGGGCGCTTATTTCGTGCGCGTCGGCGGTGACGAAATAATGATCGAGCTTCTGATAGTAATACTCGATCGCGTTGAGCAAATCGCCGCTCGCCGCCATCGCGTTGCCCCCCACGATCACCGATACGATCACGCACGCGACCGCGAGCGCTCGGCGCAGGGCTCGCATCAGAGTGAGGCCTCGCAACCCATGCCGGTAGAGACCGGCGGCACGCAGCTTCGTTCCACTCGCGCCGGCGAAGGCCGATAGCACGAGACGGCAGGGAGGAGCTCCGCCGCAAAGGACCGCTGCCTCCCACTGCCCGCGGCCCGCTGGAGTGCCGTCGCGGTAGGCATATAGTTGACAAAAGCAACTAAATTGGCCGACAGTTGGCGCTGGCGAATTTCTTACCCTGACACCGGCCAGCACCATGACCCGAGCGCAGACGAGCGATGCTGAACGACGCATTTCCGACATCCGCCGTTTCAACCGGTTTTACACCCAAAAGATCGGCGTGCTGCAGGAGGGCCTGCTTGACAGCGCGTATTCGCTGGCAGGAGTGCGCGTTCTCTACGAGCTCGCGCATTGGCGCGACGAGGCGGACCGGAAGGCGACGCCGTCGCTTTCTGCCAGCCGCCTGGCGGCACGGCTTGGGCTCGATGAGGGTTACCTGAGCCGTCTGCTGCGCGGCTTCGAAAGGCAACAGCTGATCGTGCGCAAGCCTTCGCCTGATGATGGCCGCGAGCACATTGTCTCGTTAACGCCGCGAGGGCGAAAGGCCTTTGCGCCGCTCGAGCTCCGTTCGCGTCAACAGGTGGCGGCGATGCTTTCGCCACTTTCGGGTCTCGAACGTTCGCGGCTCGCCCGCGCGATGACGACGATCGAGCAGGCGCTGAGTAGCCGGCCGGCAAAACCAAAAGCAACGGCGTATACGCTGCGCTCGCTTCGGCCCGGCGACATCGGCTGGGTGACGCACCGCCACGGCGTGCTCTATGCCGAAGAGTATGGTTATGACGAGCGTTTCGAGGCGCTGGTCGCCGCAATTGCGGCGCATTTCGTGCAGGCATTCGATGTCGAGCGCGAACGCTGCTGGATCGCCGAGCGAGGCGGCGAGATCGTGGGCTGCGTCTTTCTGGTGAGCAAGTCTCCAACCGTCGCCAAGCTTCGCCTGCTGCTGGTCGAGCCCGCCGCGCGCGGTCTGGGTCTGGGCGCTCGGCTGGTCGACGAGTGCATCGCTTTTGCGCGACAGGCAGGTTATCGAAAGATGGTTCTGTGGACCCAGAGCGAGCTGCTCGCGGCGCGGCGCATTTACGAGCAGCGCGGTTTTCGGCGCGTTGCGGAGGAACCTCACCACAGCTTCGGCCGCGATCTGGTGGCGGAGACCTGGGAGCTTAGGCTGTCGCGCAAAGCGGCGCGGGAGGATCGGGTCCGGACGCGAGCATGCAAATGAAGACCGTGCGCCGCGCAAGGCCGGCTGAGGGGTCGGGCGTCCCCGAGAAGGTCGGGCCCGCTCATCGCAACCGAACAGCCGAGCATGTAAACTGCATCCATTGCCGCAGAGCTTCCATATGACTCCTCTGCGGCCCCGAAATTATTGCGCATGAGCTTGCCTGCGGCCGCCGCGGGACCGGTCTGCTTCCGGGATCGGGGGCGCGCGTCGCGGGACCATGCAACGGAGGATCCTCGATGAAATGCACCAACTGCGGTTACGAGACTCAGCCCGGCGCGAAATTCTGCGTGCAATGCGGTACCACGCTGATTCCGGCCGCAGGGGCGGGCGCCGCATCTTCTGCTGCTCCCGCTGCTGTGTCGCCGGCCGGCCTCCCCGGAACCGCCTCGCCAAGACCCACGTCGCCCGCATCAGCCTCCGCGACCGGATCGCGCCCCGCGGTCGGCGTCTCCGCGACCGGATCGCGCCCCGCGGTGGGCGCCTCCGCAACGGGGTCGCGTCCCGCCTTCGGAGCCTCCGCGACCGGATCGAACCCCGTCGCAGGCGCGACCATGCGTGCTTCGCCCTCAGCCTCGTCGACCATGTCCCGGCCCGCCGCCGGCGGTTCGCCCAGCCCGGCATCCGCCGGGGCAACGATGTCGCGACCCGCAATGGCACCGGCGGCTGCACCGGCGCCCACGGCGGTACCGCCTGCGTCTCCGTCCGGCAAGACCGTCGGCATCATCGCCGGGGTCGTTGCAGCGCTTGTCGTCATCGGTGTTGGCGGCTATTTTG